>NZ_JBZVFG010000033.1:13946-45558 GCF_058402785.1 Candidatus Magnetaquiglobus sp. | reverse complement strand
GGAGGGGTCAATTCTTCGTGTCGTCAGGGGGTCAGTTTCTCATGTCGCCTGACAAAGAGTCGAGCACGCAGCAGCCGTGCCGGATTCAAGGCGCAAAAATACCGCAATGGTCTGACGGGTGCGGTTTCCGCGTTTGTGGGGTTTTCGGCCCCGTGGATCAGACCGTGGCCGGGGTCAAGGATTCTCGTGGACGTGGTTGGCTTTGATCAGATACTATTTTGCCGTAACCACCCTTCAGGGAGTGAATCACCATGAGCGGCATTGCCATTACATTCGACACGCTTGCTTTTGTAAAAGAACTGGAAACCGCCGGGGTTCCATCCACCCAGGCGGAAGCCCAAGCCAAGGCGTTGGCCACGGTTATCAGGCAAATTGACAACCGTGTGGATGATCTGGCGGCCAGACGTGAAAAGCAGGTGGAAAACCGGTTTGATTCGCTGGCGGATCGCAACGATCAACAGGTGAAAGGCCGTCTTGACGGATTGGCAACGCGGCAAGAGTTGGCAATTGTGGAAGCCCATCTGAAACGAGATATCGAGACCACCAAGGCGGATCTCCAGCGGGACCTCAAGGAACTGGACACCAAGACCGAAACCCGACTCAAAGAACTGGAACTCCGCATGGTGATCAAGATGGGTGCCATGATCATCGGCGGTATCGGTTTGCTGTTCGGACTCATGCGGGTGTGGCCGCTCCCGGTCCAATATGTCACCCCACCCGCCCAGGAGATGCGCTTGCCTGCTTCACCTCCGGCGCGGTGAAGTTTCCGTCGGTCAAAGCGACGGTATTCCGCTCATCGTCATCGGTGATTCGCACGCATGGGATGGATGTTCAGTCCCCACCCCCGGCGCGGGGATCTCCCTCGATTGGCACGGCCTCGCAAAACGCGGTAGTGCCTTACGTTAACTTAACAACTCTCCCATCCATCTGTTATTGAAAGATTGATGCGTGACACAGATGCTTGGCCGATGCACCATATGGCTTTCTTGATCTTCAATGGGAGAAGCAAGATGGCACATCAGATTGAAGTTTTCTGTTGTCAGAACCAGGACTGTCCAGACTTCGGTCTCCGAGGAAGGGAAACTTGAGATGGTATGGATGGAGCGGGAAGGGTCATCGAATTCGTGGTCTCTACTGTCGGACATGTGGAAAGTATTTTTCGGAGCGAAAAGGGAGTGTGCTTGAACAAAGTCGTCTACCAGAGGAGAAGGTGGTATCTTTGTTGGAACATGTGAGAGAAGGATGCGGAGTGAGACAAACGGCTCGTTTGGTACATGTGAACCAGAACACGGTGATGCGGTACTCACGCTTGAGTGGAAGTCATGCGACCTTGGTACACGACGAGTTGGTTGCTTTTTCCCCCTCTGACGCGGGAAGTACAATTTGACGAGAAGTGGAGTTTTGTGTTCCAAAAAGAGGAACATTGTGCTTCGGAAGAGGAGGAACGCGGTGACAATTGGGACCATGTAGCCATGGATCCAGAAAGTCGTTTGCTACTGCATGTTGTACCCGGAAAGCGTACAGCGGAGCATTGTCTCCAGGTGGTGAAGGAAGTGCAAAAACGGACTGGCGGTCGGACGGATTTGTTGCTTACATCGGACGAATACCCTCCCTATCAGACGGCAATAGAACGGGTTTACGCGACAGAGGTGGCACAACCCCAAAAACCCGGACCTGGGCGACGACCGAAACCTAAACGAGTCATGCCAACAGATCTGTGTTACGCCACTGTCCGTAAAACGAGGGAAAAAGGGCGTGTCACGGAGGTCAGTCGGACGGTTGTTTTTGGTTCAATAGCGTTGTTGATTCTATGGTTGCTGCGTTCGACGGTCAGCTTCTTCATTAACACATCGTTTGTTGAACGTCTCCATGCTACTGATCGTGGACAGAAGGCCAGAAAAGCTCGCAAGAGCTATTGTTTTTCAAAGGATTGGGCGGCGCACAATGCAATGACATATTTTGTGGCGTTCAGCGATAATTTTTGCTGGCCAGTGCGAACACTGCGTACCAAGGGCGAAAATGGAAAATGGGAACCCCGAACACCAGCCATGGCTGCAGGACTCGCTAACCATGTCTGGACGGTTCATGAGTGGATTTCATTGCCATCTCGACCTGCCAGATTAACGTAAGGCACTACCCGCTTTTGGGCGCTCTTCAAAAAAAGCGTCCAAAAGACAAAAGAAAAGTCCCAAGGGCTTTGCCAAAACGCCCCTCCAGGAAAGGAGTTTGAGGATCAATCGCCCGCAGCGTTCCCCTCCCGGGCGGGCTCGTCCTTGGATGAATCCGCCTGGTTCCTCACGAACCGGTAATATTTTAGATCCTCCTCCAGAATATGATCCCTGAGCCAACCGCTCAACAACTCCAGAAGCTCATCCCCGAGCTGCTGCTGGCTGCTTAAATTCACCTCGGTCAGAAACCGGTGACGCATGTCGCGCACCTTGCGCGTCAACGCCTGATGCACCTTGACGTGCCGATCCAGCATGGGATACCCCTGTTCGCGCAGATAGGCCTCCTCGCGGTTGAAGTGTCCCAAGGTGTAGTTGAACAACTCCTGCTGCACCAGATTGAAAAGGATCACATCCCGTTGCTGAATCGACTTGTAAACCTGATTCAGCAGGGCGATCAGGTTGCGGTGATCGAAATCCAACATGCGATCGCCCACGCTCATGTCCGGCGTCCAGACGATCAGATTGGTCTGGCGACGCTCCTCCAACACAGCCAGAAACGCCTCGACGACGCGCGGATCGAACATGCGCCCCGACTCGCTCTGAATCAAGGCGCACGCCTCCTCCTCGCTCCAGGCATGCTTGTAGGGCCGCTCGGAGACCAATGCGTCAAAAACATCCGCCAGGGCGACGATACGCCCCTCCAGGGGGATCTGATCCCCGGACACGCCGGTGGGATAGCCGAACCCGGCAAATTTCTCGTGATGGCTCCCGGCGATGCGCGTAGCCATGGCCAGATAGCCGTCGTCATCCAGAAAATCGTTGAGCCGCTGCAAGAGTTTGCAACCGTTTTCAGCGTGCTGCTGTATGATGGCCCGCTCCGCGGGATCGAGTGGACCGGTCTTCAAAAGAATCCGGTCGGGCGTGGTCACCTTGCCGATATCGTGCAGGATGCTCGCCAAGGCGATATTCTTGACGAAACGTTCATCGATGAACTCGGTGCAGTATCCGAATTCGAGCAGTTTGCGGGTGATGGCATGGGTCATGCGCGCCACGCGCAGCACATGATCCCCCGTGGTCTGATCCCGGCTTTCGGCCAGTTCCGCCAGAGCCATCACCGTCGTGCGGCTGGAGCGATGCAAACTCTCCAGGGTGGTGTGATGGGTGGTGACATCGGTGATGGTCAATGCGTAACCGCCATTCTCCATGGGCCGACCGCGCACTGCCAACCACCGGCCCGCCATGAAGAAATCTTCCGGGGAGAAGAGGGTGCCTTCCTGATGGGAGAGACGCAACTCCTCGGTCATGCGCGAGGTCTCCTGCCAGATCCCCACGACAGAGCGCTCCAGGATCGCCAACAGATGCTCGAATGAGACCCCCACCAGACCGATCTCCCCGGAGATCCTGAACAACTCCTGAAACTGCCGATTGCAAAACACCACCAAGCCGCCGTCATCGCACAACAACAGCCCGCGACTGGTCTGGTTGAGATACATTTCAAACAGCTCAGACTGCTCCACCATACCACTCCCCCTTGATCTCAGGCGCGCCAAGCCTTGGCGAGGTTGTCATGTTCAGATCCAATCATCTTGATCAATATCGGCATTCCATTGCCATCATAACAGATCGTGATGACGTTTCCCAGTTCGTGATTGCCAACCGTCACAATATTTCCGGCAAGCGGGATCCCCCCTCCCGAACATACTCCGGATGAATGGCACCCGGCACGCAACGCCCACACCCTGGTGACGGCTGCCTCGTGCCTATTTTTGCAGCACGACACACGGCTTTGATATTTTTTTTAATTCGGCTGTTCAATAAGGATGAAGCGTGATATGCTTGGTGAAGGTCGCGTTAAATGTGACCAGCACCCCTATTTTCCAAGACAAGGAGACTATTTAATGAGAAAGAGTTTTTTGGCTGTCGCGATGACGCTCGGCCTGTTGGGCGCGGCAGTCTCCGTGGATGCGGCTGAGCGCCATGCCGGTCAGGGAACGATCCCGCAGGACCACGGCATGATCATGGCCGCCACGACCGTCACCAAGGATCCAACCCAAGCCGCAACCACCAAGAAGGTCAGCACCAAACCCCCCAAGAAAAAAACGGCCAAAAAAGCCAAGAAAAAATCATCCCCAGCCAGCCGCATGGCCCCAGGCGTGGTGAAGTAATCCGGATCCAGGAAACTCCCGGTCCGGGAGTGATACGGATCGATGGAAGGGGTGACACCCCCTTCAAACCGGTTTGGATGGCTCCACCGCCGTGGAGATTTTCATGTCTCGGTACCGTTTTCAACCGTGCCCCAAGATGGTGCACGGAGGGGATCTGATCCATCTTCTCCCCGACCCGCATCACAGTGCCGTCACTTGAAAGTCGCAAGCGGACTCGAAGCCATCGTTTTTTTGCTGTCTTAGATGATGGGGGGAGAACCCCCTCACCCCCCGTACCAAGGACCTCCCTTCGGGAGTTCCTTGGTACAACCCTTGACCAAGGAGATGAATGGATGAAAAAGAGTCTGATGGCGATTGCCATGATGCTGGGTATGGCCGGCGGTGTCGAGACCGCTTCCGCGGCGGATCTCTCCACCACGGAACTCAAACCGATGATCGTCGCCTCCCTCGCGAACACCTCGGTGCAGGGCTTGGTGGATGAGGATCAGTCCACCGTCCTCGACAAGAAAAAGAAAAAGGCCAAAAAAGCCAAGAAGGCCAAGAAGAAAAAAAGCGGTGCGACCGATTACGGCGCGGGTGCCGGCGCTGGACAGTGGGATACGCCTCGCTGATTCACCGTTTCATGCGGGACCACACGGTCCACCGATTGGCGGACCGGTACAAAAAAAGCGTCTGGAGCGATCCAGGCGCTTTTTTTGTGCGCTCCTCCGGGGGAACCCGGCGACAGGAAGAATGGCGTAAAAAAAGCCGGAGGATGACGCCTCCGGCTTCGTGACACACCATCGACCGGGGGCAGAAGCTTACGCCCCGCCGGTCTGCTCGTAGTTGGGGATCTGGTGGAAGTTCAGATACTTGTACACATTGGCCGCTTTCGGGGTGACGCGCTCCTCCATGGTCTTCATGTACTCTTCCACCGTGGGCAGACGTCCGAGTTGCGAGGCGATGGCCGCCACCTCGGCAGAGGAGAGGAACACCTTCGAGCCGTTACCCATGCGGTTGTTGAAGTTTCGGGTCGAGGTGGAGACCACGGTCGTGTTGTCACGCACCCGAGCCTGGTTGCCCATGCAGAGCGAACAGCCGGGGATCTCCATGCGGGCGCCAGATTTGCCGAAGGTGCTGTAAACCCCCTCGGCGATCAGTTGCCGCTCGTCCATGCGGGTGGGCGGGGAGAGCCAGAGACGACCGGGAATCTGCGGCTGACCGTCGAGGATCTTGGCCGTGGCGCGGAAATGGCCGATGTTGGTCATGCACGAACCGATGAACACTTCGTCCACCGGGGTATTGGCCACGCTGGAAAGCAGCTTCACGTCGTCCGGATCGTTCGGACAGGCCAGGATCGGCTCCTTGATCTCGTTGAGATCGATCTCGATCACCGCGGCATACTCGGCGTCCCGGTCGGGTTGCAGCAGCACTGGATTGGCCAGCCACGCCTCCATGGCGGCGATGCGCCTCAGGATGGCCTTTTCCGCCTTGTAGCCCTGATTGAGCATGTTCTTGAGCAGGGTGACGTTCGAGCTGATGTACTCGATGACCGGCTCCTTGTTCAACAGCACGGTGCAGGCCGCGGCAGAGCGTTCCGCCGAGGCATCGGACAACTCGAAGGCCTGTTCGACCTTCAGATCCGGCAGACCTTCAATCTCGAGGATGCGACCGGAGAAGACGTTCTTCTTGCCGGCCTTCTCGACGGTGAGGAGTCCTTTCTGGATGGCGACGTAGGGGATGGCGTTGACCAGATCGCGCAGGGTGACGCCCGGCTGCATCTGGCCGGTGAAACGCACCAGCACCGATTCGGGCATGACCAGCGGCATGGCGCCGGTGGCGGCGGCAAAGGCGACCAGACCCGAGCCCGCCGGGAAGGAGATGCCGATCGGGAAACGGGTGTGGGAGTCGCCGCCGGTGCCGACCGTATCCGGAAGGCACATGCGGTTGAGCCAGGAGTGGATGATGCCATCGCCGGGACGCAGGGCCACGCCGCCACGCTCCTCGAAAAAGGCGGGCAGGGTCTTGTGGGTCTGGACATCGACCGCCTTCGGATAGGCGGCGGTGTGGCAGAAGGACTGAATCACGAAATCGGCGGAAAAGCCCAGGCAGGCCAACTCCTTGATCTCGTCACGGGTCATCGGACCGGTGGTATCCTGGGAACCGACCGTGGTCATGGTGGGTTCGCAGTACTCGCCGGTGCGCACGCCGCTCTTGCCCACGGCCTTGCCGACCATCTTCTGGGCCAGGGTGTAGCCCTTGCCGGTATCGACCGGATTTTCCGGGGCCACGAACAGGTCGGTCGGGGCCATGCCGAGCGCTTCGCGGGCCTTGGCGGTGAGCTTCCGCCCCACGATCAGGTTCACCCGACCCCCGGCGCGCACTTCGTCGGCCAGGGTGTTGGGGCTGATCTGGAAGCGGGTGACCACCGCGCCGTCGCGGCTGATGGTCCCTTCGCGGGTGTTGATGGTCACCACGTCACCGTTCTTCAAGGCGCTCACGTCACACTGGATCGGCAGCATGCCGGAGTCTTCGGCGGTGTTGAAGAAGATCGGAGCGATCGTGCCACCGATCACCACGCCACCGGTGCGCTTGGCCGGGACATGCGGGATATCCTCGCCGATGTGCCAGATGAGGGAGTTGGCCGCCGACTTGCGCGACGAACCGGTTCCCACCACGTCGCCGAGGTAGGCCAGAGGATGTCCCTGGGCCTTCAGGCGGGTGATCTCCTCCAGGGAACCGGGCTGGCGGGTGACCAGCATGGAGAGGGCATGCACCGGCACATCGGGGCGGCTCCACGCCTCGGAGGCCGGCGAGAGATCATCGGTATTGGTTTCGCCGGCGACCTGGAACAGGGTGACGGTCAACGTTTCCGGCATGGGCGCGCGCGAGGTGAACCAGGTGGCATCGGCCCAGTTCTGGAGCACCTGTTTGGCGTTGGCGTTGGATTGGGCCTTTTCCGCCAGGGTTTCGAAGGCATCGTAGATCATCAGGGTGTTGGACAGCGCGGCCACGGCCTCCCCAGCCAGTTCGGCATCGTCCAACAGACGGATCAATGGCATGACGTTGAAGCCGCCGATCATGGTCCCCAGCAGGCGGGTGGCCTCCTGACGGGAGATGACCGAACAGACGACCTTCCCCTGAGCCACGTTGTCCAGGAACGCTGCCTTGACTTGCGCTGCGTCATCCACACCCGGCGGAACCTGGTTGGCCAAGAGATCCTTCAGGAATGCCGCTTCTCCCGCCGGAGAATCTTGCAACAACGCCACGACACCGGCGGTCTGCTGCGCATTGAGAGGCAGGGGCGGAACGCCTTGCTTGGCACGCTCCTCGACATGTTGGCGATAGGCTTCGAGCATGAAATCGTTCTCCTTGTTGGAAGTTCTGGAGCGTTCGCGCACGCGTCCACAAAATTGTCGCATCATCCGAATTTAATCCAACTTTGGCGCGTCAGCAAGACATGGCGTTTCACCCATCCAAGGATCCGGCGTCGGTGGATCCTTGGATGAATCTGCATCCTGAGCTGGAAAAGCTTGATAATCATGGTTAAAAATATCCGGTTTTATCCAATCCGGTTCGACGGCTTCCCGGCTCGGGACACATATGAGTTTCCTTGATCTTGATCAAATTAACAGGTATATAATTTCTGAAGCATCTTTTTTTCCATCATCAACCACCCATGGAGAAGCCAATGAGCAACTGTAACATCCCAGAAATCATTCAAAGGGATCCCAAGTCCGTTCAGGACTATCCGAATTACGCCCTCAACAAATTGGTCAGCACCACGGATGCATTCATTTTTTTTCGGTCGTTCGTACCTTGCTTCTATTGCCTGCTCAACAACAACAAAACGTGGAACACCCCCCTGTTCGATCCCCTGCGACGGTTCGTCGGATGGTGCACGGGTGATGCACACCCGAAGAATTTTGGCGTATTCCCGGTCTACCTGACCACCGGAGAAAAACAACTCGTTTTTTCCATGAACGATCCGGATGATGGCGACAAAGGGTTGCCCATTTACGACATTCTCCGGTTGCTGACCGGCATTCACTTCGTGATCACCAACGGCAGCCCGAAAGATCTCCGGGAGTCGTTGCAGCAGACGTTGTGCGCCTATCTGGCCGGCCTGGGTTCCGGAACCCTCCCCACGGATCAGAACGCGGTCGAGGATTTCCTCTCGGATTGCGGCGTGTCGAACAGCATCATCAAGAACATGGTGTGCAGCAAGAACAGCCAATGCTTTCACTGCAACGAAAAGTACGGCCAGATCGAGAACGGGGAACTCCAACCGGTCTGCACCAGCAGCAAGACGGAAACCAACATCCAGATCACCCCCGAGGAACAGGATGCCCTGGATCGCTTCGTGGAGAACGACTGCTACTTGAAATCCTACAAGATCAAATACTATCTCTCCTACCTGAAGACCACCGGCGGTTCAGGATATCTCCGGCAGTACCGCATCTGTCTGCACGACAAGGATCTGGACAGCCAGGATCCCTTCAGCCATGTCATCCTGGACGTCAAGCCGGAGTGCAACTCCAGCGTCCACTACGATCAGTCGGGACACAACGTCAAGGAGATTGTCGCGCGCGTCAACACCAACATCCGCAAGGAGCGTGGTGGCGGTTTATGCCGTTTCAACCGGTCCGTGGCCATTCCGGGGCTGGGGTGTGGGGCGTTTCTGATCCGTGCCCGTTGGGATGGACAGGAAGGGATCGATACGGACGACATCCCGAAAAATCCCGGCCTACTGTGCGCGGAAGGCAAAATTCTCGGTATCTTGCACCGCACGACGATGCTCAACGTCAACGATGTGGATGAATATCAATCCGTTGTCGAAACCATGCAAACCGAATTGATCCTCCTGGCCGGAGAGATGGCCGCCGCGCTCGAACAGGGCTACATCTGCTGCTGCCAGACCGAATCCGGGCCCTGCGGGTGTTGTGATGAGAAGTTGCGTCTGGAGGTGGAACAGGCGCGCAAGAACTGATCTCCACCTGGGGCACGAGCCCATCGCAATCAGCCAGGAACCAGAAACCCGTCCAGGCACTCCGCGACACGCTTGACCGGGGGAAACTGGTTGAACGGGAAACCGTGCCCCTGAAACCAACGCGACGCCTCCAGAAGCGGCGCGAGATCAGACTGCCGGCTCAACGCGCGATCCACCCCGATGGCCAGGGGTGGATGGCAACCCGGACCATCCAGCCGTTTCAACCGGGCGGGCAGTTGCCGGGCATGCCAGCGGTGGAACAACTCCAGATGGACCACCTTGCCTCTGGCATGCCGAAAGGAGAAGTCCGGAACCACCCACTCCTGCCCTCCCAGCGCCACGATCTCCGGGTGAGGAATCATCTCCCACCCGGAGATCTTCTCCTTGAACGCCTCGGCGAACTGACCGAACTCCTCGGGCAGATAGCTCCCGGTACGGGGTTCCGGAGCCCACAGACCGCTCGCATCGCTCAACTCGAAGGTCAGGGTACGACTCTCCAGAAGGAGCGCGGCTTCCATCCGCCACTGCCGCAACTGACACAACTCCGGCAACAACAACGCCAATTTAAGGCCATATTTGCGCTGCACGTCGAACAGGCTCAACGGTCCATCCAACTCCAGGGAGAAACCATCCGCCCCCTCCTGGTCACGGGTGACCCGGGCGAGCAGTTGCAGGAACTTCAAGTGACGAAAAAAACGCCGCTGCTTGCCCGGATCCGACTCGACGATGCGCACCGTCAACCGGTTGGCCCAGAACAACGGTCCCTGCGCCAGGGCGAGATTGTAGCGATGCAGCAACATTTCCGGTTCGATCGGTTCAAAGCCGGTCAGGGGTTGCCGATCCGGGTGATCGGCATGCAGCCCCATGGCCAATTGATCGGGATCCGAGGCAAGACCGGTCGTCTCATGGGGCAGCGCAGCGGCCACGGCGTATCGATAGGCCGTCAGATCGTTCATGCCGGCGCTTTGCAACAAATGCCCGGCAGCACGAAAAATCGTCAGGCGTCGCTCTTCCATCCCCTCCGGAGCCTCCCGGAAGACGCATCGGTCCATGAGCAGCTTGTTCAACCCCTTGGCGATCAGCGGCGAACGGGCGGCGTTGATCAGCGGGGCGACCGCTTCCGAGATCTCATCCCGGCTTTGCCCCTCGCTGGAGAGGTAGATCGCGGTCAGATCGCGGGCCAGGTCGCGCAGCAGTTGATTCTCCGCATCCACGAAGCGTGGCGTGAGTCGCCCCTGGCGTTGATCGAAACGAAGCAGTTCGCGGTTGAGCATGCGGATTTCACTTTCCAAACCTGATAACGAATAGCCGGCATCCAGGGGATTATCCTCCCCGATAGGCTCCGAAGGCAACATTCCAGGTTGCATTCCGGATCCTTTCTGGCGTAACCATGGGTATCGAGGATCGCGTCATGCCGGCGACGAAACAGTCCGGGGGGCGATCACACCAACGATGCCCCATACTTTAGAATGGTCCCGTGCCATGCACCCCCCGCCAAAAACCCCCGATCCCCTGGAAATCCTGACACGCTGGCGGACACGCGGCTGGTTGCGCGGCGTGGAGCTTCATTTCACCGCGCTCCTGCGCGATCGCTGCCCGGATGCGGACGGCTGGCTGCTGTTCGCGGCGGCCCTCACCAGTCATCAGGCCGGACGCGGACACCTCCATCTGGATCTGGCCGCGCTCTTGACCGATCCCAACGGCACGCTCGACATCCCTCCGGAAGGGTACATCCCCTCCCCGCTCCAGGATCCCGATCTCCCGCAACGCTGGCTGGCGCGGATCGATCTGGCGGGCTGGCTGGCCCGACTCGACCACCCGGAGCTGATCGCCGAACCTGGAACCCCCGACAGCCCGACCCCTCTGGTACGGGTCGGGACACGCCTCCATTTGCGGCGTCTCTGGCAGTGCGAACAGGAGGTGGCCGCCTGGATCGCCCACCCTGTGACGGATGATCCCAACGACCGGTTCGACCCGTCCCGCGTCCGAATGTGGCTCGATCGCCTGCTACCCTCCGCTCTGCCCGAGCCCGGCGCGGTCGATTGGCAACGCATCGCCTGCGCGCGCCTGATCCAAACCCGCTTCGGCATCCTCACCGGCGGTCCCGGAACCGGCAAGACCACCACGGTGGTACGTCTTCTGGCCCTGTTCCTCCAGTTGCACCTGGAGCGGGATGGCACGGAGCCGGATGGCGAACTGCCGCGCATCGCCCTGGCCGCACCGACCGGCAAGGCCGCGGCGCGCCTGGGGGATGCGATCGCCCGTGAACTCGAACGTCTGCGCCAAAAAGCCTGCCCGCTCGACGAACGGGTCTGGAACGCCATTCCCAACCGCGTGACCACCCTGCACCGTCTGCTTGGCGGGCAACGCGACAGCCGTCATTTCCGCCACGATGCCGACAACCCCTTGTGGTTGGACCTCCTGGTGATCGACGAGGCCTCCATGGTCGGAGTCGAGTTGATGGCCGATCTGCTGCGCGCCCTGCCCCCACGGGCACGACTCCTTCTGATCGGCGACAAGGACCAACTCGCCTCGGTCGAGGCCGGCGCCCTGTTGGGAACCCTCTGTCAACGCGCCGATCGCGGCCACTACACCCCCATGACGGCAACCCACCTGCTGGAGGCCACCGGCCATACCCTCGACCCCATGTGGCTCGATGCGGATGGAACGCCTCTCGATCAGGCGGTGGTGCGTTTGCGACGCAACTTCCGTTTCGCCTCCACCAGCGGCATCGGAGAACTGGCCCAGGCGATCAACCGAGGGGATGAAGCACGCATCGCCGCGCTACGCGCCGCTCCCGGCACGGATCTCTCCTGGGTATCGCTCCGCACGCCCGATGCTTCGTTCAATGCCCTGATCGTCGATGACAGGGAACGGGCCGCTCCGGAAGAGGCAAGGCGAAACCGCACGGGCAATGACAAGAATGCAGGCGGCTATCGGGGTTATCTGGAGATTTTGCATGCCGAAAAACCCGCCCTCGAGGCCCCTGCCGAGGCGTTCGACCTCTGGGCAGCGGCGGTGCTGCGGGCACAGGCCGGATTCCAACTGCTGTGCGCCTCCCGTCAAGGACTCTGGGGGGTCGAAGGGTTGAACGGACGGGTCGAGGGGGCGTTACGCTCCACCGGCCTGATCGAGACCGGACGGAGTTGGTATCTGGGACGCCCGGTGATGGTGACACGCAACGATCACGCCCTCGGGCTCATGAACGGCGATATCGGCGTCACACTCACGCTGCCCATCGATGGGGAGTGGTGGACCAGGGTGGCTTTCTGGAGCCAGGACGGGGAGATGGGCGGCGTCCGCTGGTTCGCGCCGAGTCGTCTGCCGCCGGTCGAGACCGTGTTCGCCATGACGGTACACAAGTCGCAAGGATCGGAGTTCGGCCAGGTGGTGTTGGTGGTGCCGGAGAGCCTCAACCCGATCCTGACACGGGAGTGGCTCTACACCGGCGTCACCCGGGCACGCACACGGTTGATCCTGGCGGAAACCGGAGAGGAGCGGTTGTTGGATGCCATCATCGCCCGACGGGTGACACGGGCGGGCGGGGCTCTGTTCCCGGCCTGAACCCACGCCGCTCCATCCGCCCGGAGATCAATCCGCAGATCGTCCTGTCTGGTGTGCTGTTGATTGCGCCGCTCCGTCCGCTCGGGGATCAACCCCCAGGTTCCAGCGCCCGCTCCGCACTCGCCAGGGCCTCGGCCCACAGGTTGCCCACCACCGACGGAATCGGCTCGGGATGATCGGGGGCCAGCTCCTTGAAACGACGCCGCCGCCCGGTCACGAAACGCCAGTCAAATCCCTGAGCCTGGATGATCCCATCCAGAAGCGCCTGCGCCGGGGTGTGAAATCCCCATTCGAAGGTATCCACGAGCGCCACGCCAAAGTCGGGATTGGGACCGATGCGCAACCCCTCCCGGATCTGACGCAAACGCGGCAGCAGTTCCGCCTCGAAGCGGGCCGCGCCCAGTCGCTCCTTGAGATAAGGGGCGGCGACGAACAACTCGCGGCAGATGGTAAGGGTCTTGAGAATCATCGGGGAGTTGGCGGACATGTGGGCTCGAGACCGTGACTTCGGGTGAAAGGTTCTTTTAGGATAGGCCCCATGGGGGAATTTGGAAAGACATCCTTGGCATCACGCGCACCATGAGGAGACGCGAATGGCAACTGGTGAGGGAAACGATCGAAAAAACGGGGGGATCCCCATGCCCGGCATCGTCTACGGCACCGCCTGGAAACAGGATCGAACCGCCGCGTTGGTGGGTCAGGCCCTGGCACTCGGCTTTCGGGGCATCGATACCGCCTGCCAGCCGAAACATTACCACGAGGCCGGGGTGGGTCAGGGGGTCGCGGCGGCCCTCGGCGCGGGGATCAAACGGACTGAACTTTATATTCAGACCAAATTCACCCCCCTGCCCGGTCAGGATCCCAACCGCATCCCCTATGATCCCGAGGCCCCCCTCGCCGACCAGGTGACGCAATCCTTTCAGGCGTCGTTGCGCAATCTCGGCACCGATTATCTCGATGCTCTGCTGCTCCACTCCCCCCTGGCCACGATCGGACAGACGCTTGAAGCCTGGAGAACCCTTGAGAAAATCCATCTGGCTGGAGGCGCCCATCGTCTGGGAATCAGCAACTGTTACGATCCGCGCTTGTTGGAGCACCTGATCCTGAACACGCGCGTCAAACCGGCAGTGGTGCAGAACCGGTTTCATGCCCAAACCGGCTACGATCGGGAGATCCGCGCCTTGTGCGCCCGGCTGGGGATCGTCTATCAGAGTTTCTGGACCTTGACCGCCAACCCGCATCTCCTGGCCCATGCCGCCCTGACCAGCCTGGCCCGTGAACGGCACTGCACCCCCGAGCAACTCTTCTTCCGGCTTCTGACCCAACGTGGCATCACCCCCTTGACCGGCACCACCTCAGCGCGGCACATGGCGGAGGATCTGACGATCTTCTCCATCGAACTCGACGGGGATGCATGTGCCGCCCTCGAAAACGCGTTGTTCAAGGGGGGCCTGGGAACGCCGGGGTAGAAAAACCGTCCAGGTTGCGCAAAACCCGAATCAGAAGCCGCCGCTGATCCCCAGGGTGAGAATCCCATAGCGATGGTCGAACTTGTGGGCGCTAAAGGCGTTGTAGGAGAAAGGCACCTCACCCACGAACTGGTTTTTCATCACCTGTCCGCGCACGAAGAAACCCGCATGTTCGAAGAGCGGGAACGGCGGTTTGTAACCGATCTCGCCGGTCAGGAAATGGTTGGTGTCGATGGCGTTCTTCCCGAGTTGGACCACCGCCTCGTCCACATCGCGGTTCCACTTGACGAATCGGTATCCCAACCGCGCCCGCCACTCCGGCGACATCCAGGAAAGACTTCCGCCCACCTGAAAATAGGTCGAATCGTAACCGATGTTCAAACCATTCGGGATGGTTTGGCCGGCGGGTGCCGGCACCTTGAAATCCAACACCTTGCCGCACTGACTCACGCACACGCCGGATACGCCGATCGAACCATCGGACATGGTTGCCGGTGAGATCACGAACTGACCCGCCGAACTCTCCCCACCCACCGAAATACCGTTGATGGTCAACCGGTCAAAGGAGACGCTGCTCTTGCCATAACCGACGAATGTGGAAAGCGCGGTGTTGCTGGGCAACGTCCAGGTGCCGATCAGATCGATCTGCGCCTGTTCGTCTTGGGGGCTGTCGATGCGGATGGCATTGGCCGTGACGCTCATAGCCCCCGTGGTGATGGTGGTGGGCGAACCCTTCGAGGCATCCGAGGCCGAATCGCGCCAGCCGCTCAACCGCAAGGCAATGGCTGGAAAGGCGCCCAGCGGCTGCAAGACCTGAAACTGCGCGGCGGCATGCAAGGCAAGGCTTTCGCCATTGTCATACGGGGTGATGATCTTGCGGTTCCAGACCCCGCCATCCACCCACAACCGTCGGGTCAAGGCCAGACCGCCACGGGCATGCAGACCCCGGTAATCGCCGATGGCGTTGTTGCGCGGGTCCGGATCGCCGCGCATCTTGAAGAGATCCACGGTGCGGTTCATCAGGTCCACGCCGACCTCCCCCTCGCCGTGCATCGCCTCGAAGCCGGGATGGGCGGTGAGAAACTCATCCAACGGCGCGGCGTAAGACAGGACCGGCACGGCAAGCCCCAAGATCGCCACCTTCCACCCCATGTTTTTCATCATGTCCGACTTCATCCCGCAGGCGGTTGAACGTCAAATCCGAACGGTCCACCGTGCGCAACGGGTTCATCCGTGCGCAACGGGAATCGACTGTTCCAGGATCGGCAGGTATCCCATCCGATGACCACACCCTGGAGTGATTATCGGCAAAAAAAACGCGCCCACAAGGGGCGCGTTTTTTTAAAACAGGTCGCAAGGTCGATTACTGCGCGGAGATCGTGCCCTGAACCACGGTGAACGGCTTGGCGATGGTGGTGCTGCAGGTGGTGTCCGTGGAGGCGCACGCCGCCAGAGGAATACCACCGATGGTCACCTTGTAGAAGTAGTTGCCCACCGAACCGCTCGGGGTCATGGAGGCAGAGGCCGGCATCTTGCTGCTGAACAGATTGGCGACCTTGAGGTTCAGCGTGGCCGGAACCTGAGAACCGCCGGTTCCACCGGTGACGGTGAGCAGATCGGCATCCACGTTGGTGATGGTGGCGGAAGCTTCAGCCGTGGCCGAGGTGGTGTAATAGGTCACCGAAGCCACGCCATTGGCCGGCGCGGTCAGGGTGAGGTTGGTGCCGTCGCTGCTCCAGTTGTAGCTGGTGCTCGCCATGATCTGACGCTGCCCGGTGGTACGGGTCTCGGTGGCGCCATCCTTGAGCAGGGCGGTCACGAGGGCGACACCCGAGCCCTTGTTGTTGCCGAGGCTTTGGCCCAGGGAGAAGTTGATGACCGGGGCCTTGCCACTACCGTTGCCGACCGCGGTGAGGTTGGAGGCGCTCAGGGCGGTCCCGACATTGGCGGTCATGATCCCGGTGGAGCTGACGCTCTGGGCAATGGTCTGGTTGGAGGCGGAAGCCGTGGTGCCTTGTGGATAATCGGTCAGGGTCACGGCGGGATGCACGATGAAGCTCCCGGCGTTCACCGCGGCGGTCGCATTGGTGGTGACGGTGGTGAGATCCACGGCGGCAGTCGGAACGGTGGTGGTCACGGGTGCGGTGGTGACCGCAGTCGTGCTGGTGGAGACCGTGGTCAACTGCGTGGCCAGGGCGGACCCGGTGGTGATCACGCCGGCGGCGATGGCGGTGGAGACATCCGTGGCCAACTGGGTCTTGGCCGCGGTCGAAGAGGTGATGCTGCTGATCAGGCCTTCCGAGCCGGAGGTGATCAGATTGGCACCGGTCCCCAAGGTGCCGGTCGTGGCCGCGGCACTGGTCACGTTGCGGACCAGGGTACCGGCCAGGACTTCGGCGGTCACCAGGGCGCGCTGGCTGCTCACCATGGCCAGAAGCGTGGTTGGGGTGATCGTGTTGCTGCCGACGGTGACGTTGCTGCTCGTTCCGGCGAGGGAGGCGGCATAGGTTTGCATCAAATTGCTCACCGCGGTCGGGGTCGCCAGACCGGCGGAGGAGGCCAGACGGCGGAACACTTCACCCGCCGCGTCACCGGCCTGCGAGAAGGCGCTGGTCTGGGCGGTGGTGGTGATCGGGGTGGACATCGGGTTGGCGAACTGGGCATCCGAACCGAAGCCGAAAGCCTTGACCACGTTGGTGACCGCCGTGCCGGTGATCTGGGTCACTTCGGTGGTGGACTTGGTGGCCAGACTGGCCAGACTGCCACCCGCAGCGGCCTTGATCGCCTCGGTCATCAGGGTGGTCTGGGGCGACAGGTTGGCGGTGGTCTGGGAGGAGGAGGTCACCAGGGACTTCAAGGTCAGGTCATTGGCCTTGTTGGTGGTTTTATCCGTACCGCCGCTCACCTCGATGCGCAGCGGGGTGGCGCAGGAGGCGGGCACGGTCACGCTGTATTTGCCGTTGGTGTCCGTGGTGGCGCTGGTGCAGGCGGTGGTGCCATCCCTGGAATACACCGACACCGTGGCGCCCTGGAGCAGACCATCGGAGGCAAGGCCGCCCAGAGCGATGCTGGTGGAGCTGTCACCGCCGCTGCCGCCGCCACCACCGCATGCCGTGGTGCCGACGACCAGAGCCAGCGCGCCGGCCATGGCCAACAAAGTGCTACCCTTGAAATTCATGGATTGGACTCCCTGTTTGATCATTTTTGTGTATACCCCTTGAATCGGTTCAAAAAAATAACTAAAACGGCACGCAATCGCCGCCAGTACGGGAAAGGTGTGGTGTGGTGTGACTAAATCCTGATTTTCAAGGCACATCTGGAACAATTCGGATTGTCTTGGCTTAATCACAATGGGATCCATGATGCAAGTCCGCCCATGAGATGTCAAGATTTTTTTTCCACAAAAACGTTCGAAATACCACAAATCCGACTTATGTAACAAAAGATGGCAACACGGGCAGATATTGCCCATGGAATAGACATTCACAAGATCGATTGCCACGGCATTAGGCACGCATTGCCTGAAAGGGAAGCGGTGGAAAACAGCTCAAAAAGCGGCAAAACGGGGATGTTTTTGTCTTATAATCAGAACCTGACACAGCTTGCACGGCTTTTGCATAGACCAGAATCAAACGGCATGGCATGAGGTGGAATACGGCTTTGCCCTGGCCCGCCTCACAAGTCCGGTCACCCGGTAGCCTTGCGCCGTCTGAACGATTCCTTCTGGGGACCACCGATCCCCGCTCGCCAATCTTTGGAATCGTCCGCATGTGGCGCGATCCGCTGGGACTCGCTCCCCCTCGGGTCGCGCCTGTACCCCCATGGATGCCGTGCCAAAAACCGCGGTCACCACTGTCAGGAGGACACCATGTTCACAACACGGAAGCATGACTGGTTTTGCGGGGCCGGAACCTATTTCTGGACCTCCGACACCCGCCTCGTCGATGTCGAACTCGGCTACTGCGCCACCCGCCACGATCTGGAACGGGCCATCAACGTGGTGGTCAAGCATGAGTGGGATGGACAACCGGTGGGCGGCATCGCCTATCGCACCCGCGAAGAGGATCGACAGCAACATGCCTCCGTTTTTCTGTTCCTGCGCGCCACGCGCCAGCACGCCTTCGCGGAACAAGCAGGCTGACCCCCGTTGACCCGTCGTTCCCGCCCCTCTCGTTGCGCAAACAAACCAACGAGAGGGGCGCACGATCGCACCCCCCAATCCAGATTCCGCGCACCCACCCCAATCCCAGCCATGGCGACGCCTCACACCGTCAACTCGACCAGCGTCACGTCGTCGCGCAGATTCGGATCCCCCTGGAACCGCTCCAACTCCAACTGGATCGACTCCAACGGCGCCCGCGTCACCGCGATCCCGGAAAGGACCCGATTCAGATTTTCCCCTCCGAAGAACAGTCCGTCCGGGGACTGGGTTTCATACACCCCATCCGAATAAAGGTAGATCAGATCCCCCTCCCGCACCGCCATCACCACCTCCGTCTCCTCGACGGCGATCTCCCGCACGATCCCGAGCGGCATCTGCTTCGACGCGGGGCCCCAGAAACCGTGACCGTCACGATGGACAAACAACGGATGCATGCCCGCATTGTACACGGTCATCCGACCTGCGGCCCGATCGAGGGCAATGAAGGAGGCGGTCAGGAACATGTCCACCGGCAGGCGGGTATGGATTTTTTCATTGATTTTTCTCAGGATATCCCCTGAACCACACCCGATTGGCATCATGTCGTGAAAAATATCCGACACCAGCGGACCGCATACCGCCGCCGCCAGACCATGGCCGGTGAAATCCCCCAACAACACATACTGCACCCCGCGCGCGTCCCGGGCCGAGAGCACCAGATCCCCGGTGGTCTTGTCCACCGGGGTCATCAACAGACGCATGGCAAAGGGATCGAACCGGTCATCCTTGCGCATCTTCTGAATGACGTTCTCGATCGCATCGCGATCCATGGCCACCTTCTCGGCCAACTCCACCCGGCGCAGCCACGCCTTCAGACGCGCTTGCAAAATGATGTGGTTGAACGGCTTGGAGATGAAATCATCCCCGCCGCAATGCAGACATTCGGCCAACAACTCCTGATCCTCCACCCCGGTGAGAAAGATCACCGGCGGTTGCACGTCGTCGTTGGCCGTCTCCGCCCGAATCCGCCGGGTCGCCTCATGGCCGTTCATCCCCGGCATCATCACATCCATCAACACCAGGTCGGGATGCTTGGCGCGAAACATCTCCACCCCCTGCTGGCCATCGCGCGCCATCAACACCGCATGCCCCTCGCGTTTCAGGAAACGCTCCAGATGCAGCCGGGCCAACGGATCGTCATCCACAACCAGAATGGTACGCATGTTCAGTTACATCCCCTGCGAATCTTTCCATGGAACCACGCATCCGCGAAAAGGCATGCTTGCCTCTGGCCACGCGCTGGAATACCCTGTCGTGATCACGAAACCGAACGGACGCGGCGGGAAAAGCATCCCGATGCGTCGTTCCGTCCAATCATAAAGCCAAGCAACGGTCAGGCCAAGAGCTGATCCATGCCGCATGACCAACCCCTTCAAGGAGAGATTCGCCCCATGAAACGTGTATTCAATTTCAGTGCCGGTCCCGCCGTTCTGCCTGTCGCCGTTCTGGAACGGGCCAGGGATGAGATGCTCGATTACAAGGGATCCGGCATGTCGGTGATGGAGATGAGTCACCGTTCCAAGGATTACATGGCCATCATCGCCAATGCCGAGGCCCTGCTGCGCGAATTGATGGGGATTCCCGAGGATTACGCCGTGCTCTTCTTGCAGGGCGGCGCCTCGTTGCAGTTCTCCATGCTCCCCATGAACCTGATCACCGATCCGGCCACCCAGTCGGTGGATTACGTGCTCACCGGCAGCTGGGCGGAAAAGGCCTGCTCGGAGGCCAGGAAACTCTGCGCCGACGTGCGTGTCGCGGCCACCACCAAAAGCGTCAATTACACCCGCATCCCCACCCAGGCGGAATTGACCCTCAACCCCAATGCCGTCTATGCCCACATCACCAGCAACAACACCATCTTCGGCACCGAATACCCCTATCTGCCCGATACCGGCGACGTGCCGTTGATCGCCGACGCCTCCTCCAACATCCTGTCGCGCCCCGTGGAAGTGTCGAAGTACGGCATGATTTATGCTGGTGCGCAAAAGAATCTCGGCCCGAGTGGCGTCACCGTGGTGATCATCCGCAAGGATCTCATGGGCCGAAAGGCAAATCTGCCGACGATGCTCGATTATCAGGCCATCGCCAAGGAAGGCTCCATGCTCAACACCCCGCCCACCTACGCCATCTACATCCTGGGCCTGGTGCTCGAATGGGTGAAGGAGCAGGGCGGCGTGAACGAAATGGAGCGACGCAACATCCACAAGGCCGGGAAACTCTACGCCGCCATCGACAGCTCGGCGTTCTATCTCTGCCCCACGGAAATGGCCAGCCGCTCGCGCATGAACGTGCCGTTCACCCTGGCCAACCCGGATCTGACCGACGCCTTCCTGGCGGGGGCCAAGGCCGCCGGTCTGGTCACCCTCAAGGGCCATCGTTCGGTGGGCGGCATGCGCGCCTCGATCTACAACGCCATGCCCGAAGAGGGAATCGACGCCTTGATCGCCTTCATGAAGGAGTTCGAACGCGTCAACGGATAACTCTTGATCAATTCCGCGAGGTTGGATACGGATTTCATGTTTCCCGAACATCAGGCCCCATCCCCTGGCGGATCCCATCCGGTCAACGCTCCACGTCACCCGAACGACCTGGAGCGTGGCCGATGAAAAACCCCTTCCACAATCTGGTCCAGTTCATCGACCTGCCCAAGCGACTCCAGATCCACTATCCGGGGCCGCGTTGGGCGGTGGTCGGGGCCTACATGCTCACCATCTACCTCACCCTCCCCCTGACCCCGATCATCACCCGGGGAATCTTCACCATCATCGGCAGGCGCGAAACCGGGCTGATGATCTCCACCATCCTGCTGATCGCCCTCGGGGTGGTGGTCGGCATCCTCTATCGGCGCATCCGCCGCGAACAGCGCATCCACGCCCTGTTCCCATTCCTGGCCATCCTGCTGGTGGCCTACCACACCGACAACCCCTCGGAACGGGTCCATCTGCTCGAATACGGCTTTCTGGCCTTCCTGGTGTTCCGCGCCATGGGGGAACCGCGCGGCGCAGGATTGCTCTGGTCCTATGTGACGGTCATTCTGCTCGGTTTTTCCGACGAGTGCATCCAGTTCATGCTCCCGAACCGCTACTTCGACCTGGGGGATGTGGCCTTGAACGGCCTGGGCGCGGCCTGCGGCATCTGGTTCGCGATTCTGATGCGTCAACTCCCCGCCCCCAACCCGGACCCCCTGCCGTCATGATCAAGGTCGCCTTCGATCTGGGATCGCTGATCATCTCCGGTCCGGTCGAGTCGCTGCAACCGGTCGCCACCCTCCTGCGTTGGGACGACCGCATCGAGGCCTTCCGCGCCGAAGCGCGCCACTACGCCCCCATCGTATTGGCCCTGCACCGCGCCCGCACCCCCTACGAGGATCGCGCCCGCGCCTTCGAGCCGCGTTCGTTCCGTCCGCGCGGCGATCACGCCCCCCGTCCCCACCAGAAAAAGGCCTTCGAGGCCTGGGTCCAGGCCGAGGGACGCGGGGTGGTGGTGCTGCCCACCGGCGCCGGCAAAACCCTCATCGCCCGCATGGCCATCACCCGCGCCCAACGCGACACCCTGATCCTGGCCCCGACCATCAACCTGGTGCAACAATGGCACGACCAACTCGGTCAGGCCTTCGGGGAACGGATCGGCATGCTCGGCGGCGGCGAATACGAACTCCAGCCGATCACGGTCAGCACCTACGATTCGGCCTACATGCACATGGAGCGGATCGGCAACCGCTTCGGATTGCTGATCTGCGACGAGTGCCACCATCTGCCCGCCGCGACCACCCGTCTGGCGGCCCTGATGTGCGTGGCTCCCTATCGGCTGGGACTCACCGCCACCCCGGAGCGGACCGATGGCGGAGAAGAGGATCTGTTCAACCTGCTCGGACCTCTGCTCTATCGCTGCGAGATCGCCGATCTGGAAGGGGAGTTTCTCGCTCCCTACCGTCTGGAAGAGGTGCCGGTGATCCTCGACGAGGACGAACGCCAGGCCTATGACGCAGCCTATGCCCACTATCGGGAGTTCGCCCGCGCCACCGGGGTGAGTTTTTCCAAGCCCAACGGCTGGAGTCAGTTCATCATGGTGTGCGGTCGCTCCCGCGAGGGACGGGAGGCGATGGCCGCCTATCGGTTGCAGAAACGTCTGGCGCGCGCCTCGCGGGCCAAGCTGCGCATGGTATGGAGTCTGTTGCGACGCCATCGCCACGAACGGGCCCTGTTGTTCACCGACGACAACGATACCGCCTACGCCATCGGCGAGACCTTCTTTTTGCCCGTGATCACCCACAAGACCAAGATCAGCGAACGAAGCCGGTTCCTGGAGGGTTTCCGGGCGGGGGAGTTTCCGTTTCTGGTCAATTCGCGGGTGTTGAACGAGGGGATCGACCTGCCCGAGGTGAGCGTGGGGATCATCGTGTCGGGCAGCGGCTCGATCCGCGAGCATGTGCAGAGGCTGGGCCGGCTGTTGCGTCCGCGCGCCGGCAAGCAGGCGATTCTGTATGAACTGGTCTCCCAGGATACCGCCGAGACCTTCACCAGCAAACGCCGCCGCCAGCACGCCGCCTATCAACGCGAAGAGGGGTAGGCCGAACGCCAAGCCGTTCGGGTCGTCGAGTTCTTGCTTGAGAACAACGACACAACCGAGGCCGCCAGGATGGTGGAGAACGGGCTGGCGCGGGAGCCGGAATCTTCCGAGGCTCGGCAATTCAAAGCCAAAATCGCTGAAAAGAGAAAACAACCCGGCGGGCACGGGACAGGCCCTTGCAAATTGGTGAAAAAAACGTCCGGTTCACCCCTCCGGGGTTTGGCCAAACCACCCATCAAGCACCGCCAGCATCGCCGGGGTCGCCTCCAGATGCCAGATGCCGCGCGCTGGGGTGTCCAGACCGCGCAGGAAAAGAAACAGCGCCCCGCCCAGATGGCGCGCCGGGTCGTAATCGACCAGACGCACCGACAACAAGCGATGCAGGGCGTACAGATACAACACCCCCTGGAGGTCATGCCGGGCGTGCAGGATCGCGGCCCGCATCGCCTCGGGGGTACAGGCGGCATCATCCGGACCGAGCCAGGTGGATTTGTAGTCGATCAGGTAGTAACGCCCCCCGTGCTCGAACACCAAGTCCATGAACCCTTTGAGCATCCCTTGCAGGGTGCGATCCGCGAGGGTCGGACGCTCCCAGCCGGGCTCGACGGTGGCGCGCAGCCAGCGATCGATCTCGGCCACCGGCAGGCGCTCGACCGCCAGCCAGAACTCGAGTTCCACCTGCCAAGTTTCCAGATCGCTTAACGAAACCTCCGAACCGATCCCGTCCAGCGGCAAGGGGGTGGCCAGAAAGCGGGTCAACCAGGCGCTCAGCGGGTCGGTCCAGGCCGACCAGCCACGCGGATCAAGACGTCGGCCCACCTCCGCGCGCACCCCTTCCGCATCCGCGCCCACCGCGCCGAAGCCGCGTCCGCCACACCAGGCGAGCAGTTCATGCAGCACCGTTCCCGCCCTGGCCCCACGCGGGAAGGGGTGCAGACCCGTCATCCACGGCTCGGGCGACATCCCCTCGGACGGCGCCCCCGCCCGCTGGTCACGCTCCAGGACCAGTTCGCGAAACCGCGCCTCCCCCGCGCTCTCCAGGCTCTCGACGCCACCACCCGCCGAACTCGCCAGCAGCGCCGAATAACTGGCCATCCACCACCCATCCCGCACCCGCCGGCGCGCCTGCCGCGCCGGTCCGACCACCGCGCCATCCGGATCGGCGCCAAACCGCTGCGTGGTCGGCTCCGGAGCCGGCAAGATCCGGATCGCGCCATCCCCCTCGTCGAGCCGGGCCAGATGCGACATCAGGGTCTCGGCGGCCCATCCCTTCTCCACCGCCGCGCCCAGAAGACGAGAAAGCGCGCTCTTCTCGAACCCCTTTTCCATCCCCACCCCGACCCACACCGCATGCCGGGCACGGGTCAGGGCCACGTACAACTGGCGGGTCTCCTCGCGCAACCGTTCGAAGTCGAGCCGCGCCAACAGGGTCTCGTCGGCGGTCATGAGGAGACTTGCCACGCCTTCATCGTCGTGCAGACGGGACGGCAGATCCCCCTTGCCCAGCGGACGGCAACTGCCGGCAAACGGGAGAAAGACCAACGGGTACTCCAGCCCCTTGGATTTGTGCACCGTGACGATGCGCACCAGGTTGGCGTCGCTCTCCAGACGGGTCAACCGCTCCCCGGCCTCCCGCGCCCCCTCCCCGGCCTCCCGCAACGCCTCGTCAAGAAGCCGGATCACCGCCAACTCCCCCTCGCCGTCCGCCTCCCACCGTCCCAGCAGCTCGGCCAGATGCAACAAGTCGGTCAACAGCCGCTCGCCGCTCCGCTCCCCCTCCAGCGAGCCGTGCAACAGACGCGCGGGCACCCCGAATTCGTGCATCATCCGGCGCAGCATCGGCAGCACCCCCTGGCGCCGCCAGCAACTCTTGAATCCCGCGAACTGGCGCATGCGTCGCTCCAGCAACCGCTCATCCCGCGCCAGGGCATCGATCTCCAGCCAACTCACCCCGAGGGTGGCGGTGGCCATGGCAGTGCGCAGCAGGCGAGTATCCTCGGGGGCGGAGCAGGCAGCCAGCCAATGGCGCAGCTCCACCGCCCCCGGCGAGGAGAACACCGACTCCTGATCGGAAAGATAGACGCAGCGCACCCCGCGCCGGGCCAGGGCGGCATGCATCAACCCGTATTCGGCGCGACTCCGCACCAGGACGGCCATATCGCTGGGGAGAAGCGGCACCAGCGCGCCAGCCCCATCCCGGAATCCCGCCCGATTCGAACGTCCCAGTTCCAACAGACGGACCATCGCGCTCGCGCAGGCGTCGGCCAGCCAGGGACGCGGCCCGTCGCTCACGGCCAGGGTCATGGCCGGTTGGGGCGTCTCCTCGACCTCGAAACGCGCCTCCCGCCCCTGGGCGACCACCGGATGAAACGGAATCGGATCATCCTCCCCGCGCCGATGCAGAAAAGCCCCCGCACCCACCCGTGCCTCGGCGTCGGCGAACACCCGGTTGACCGCCGCCACCATGGCCGCGCTGGAACGGAAGTTGCGCCCCAGGGTGTGGATCCGCCCGGTCAGCACCCGTCGCGCGCGCAGATAGGTGTGGATATCCGCGCCGCGAAAGGCGTAGATCGCCTGTTTGGGATCGCCGATCAACACCAGCGCCGTGCCATCGCGGGATCCATCCAGATCGCGATAGATGGCGGCAAAGATCCGGTATTGCACCGGATCGGTATCCTGGAACTCATCGATCAGGGCCACCGGGAACTGCCGGCGGATCAATCCGGCCAAACGGACCCCCCCCGCACCGTTCAACCCGGACTCAAGTCGGGTGAGAACGTCGTCGAACTCCATCACGGCCAACCCCTGCTTGGCCGCCGCGAAGCGCGCCGCCACCCAGATGGCGGCATGCACCCACAACCGCCGGCACACCCCCTCCCAGCGGGCCTGGGTTGCACGCAGTTCCACGATCGCCTCCCAGGCCGGATGGTCGGGGGGCGATCCCACTTTCCACGCCTCGTTCAATCCCCCGGGGGTCAACCGCCACCAGGCCGCCTCGGTCAGCTCGGGAAAAAGCGCCTCGGGATCCGCGCACCAACGCCCGAACGCCTCCAGCCACGGTCCGTAGTAACGCGCCTGGATCTTCAAGCCATTCACCCGCTTGCCGGCCACCGCCTCATCGAGCATGGCGCGCATGAGGCCGATCCAGGTTCCGAATTGTCGCTTGACCGCGCCCAATTCGGCGCGGATCGCGCTTCGTTCGTCCAGGATCGCCGCGAACGGGCCCGGATCCTCCAGCAACCCCACCTGGCGGAACAGCCGCTCCACCCCGCGCGCCAACCGGTTGTAATCGGGCCAGCAGTCGAACAACTCCCTGGCCTCGACCAACGACAACGGCGCCAGATGCACCCGCCAGTAATCCCGCGTCACCTCGGTGAGCAGCTCGCGCTGATCGGCCACCAACTCCTGGGTGAACAGGGAGTCGCTGTCAAAGGCGTGCTCGCGCACCATGCGGTGGCACCAGCCATGGATGGTCTCCACCGCCGCCTCGTCCATCCACTCGGCGGCCAGCCGCAACCGTCGCGCGCACCCCGCCCATGTGGCGGGCGGATAATCGGCGCGCAAGGCGACAAGCAACGGATCCCAGCCCCCATGGATGGGCGTTTCATCCTCGAAACAGGCCGCCGCCTCTCCGAGCCGGGCGCGAATCCGCTCGCGCAACTCGCTGGTGGCGGCACGGGTGAAGGTGACGACCAGGATCTCCGGAGGGTTGAGCGCACCCCGTCCCCCCTCGACGGCCCCATGGCCGAGCACCAGCCGCACATACAGCAAGGCGATGGTGTAGGTCTTGCCCGTGCCCGCGCTCGCCTCCACCAGCCGCACGCCGGAGAGGGGAAAGGTCAGCGGTTGCAGCTCTTGCGGGGCGCTCACGGGCTCTCCTCCATCCAGCCATCCCCCACCAGGGCTTCATCCAGCTGCTCGAGCACGCTGGCCGCGTCGCGCAACGGCGCCAGCAGCTTTTCCGACCACCCCTCCAACGCGCCGACCGCCGCGAAGGCGTCGAAATCGTGGAACACGCGCCGGACATAGGGGTTCAACACCCGCTCGCGGACAAAGCGCCTCTCGGCCTTCCGGGGATCGTCGAACCCGGCCCAGCCCACGGCGGGCAGAAAGGCCAACGGGGTGCGCATGCCTTGCACCCAGGCCCCCATCAGCGACTCCAGGGCCGCCTCTGCCTCGCCGGGCGGCAGCGGGGCCAGCTCGATCCCCCCATCCCGACCCAACACCACCGTGGTCACATCCCCCGCCACCGTTCCCCAGGCCAGATGTTCGATCCACGGCACGGACAGGGCCTCGGGTCGGATCGTTCCGGCATCAAGCAACCGACTGGCGGTGCGCACGATCCTTCCCAACCCGCTCCCCGACCCGCGCCGCACCCCGCGCAGCCGATCGACCACCCGCACCGCACCCCCTTCGACGGCGCTCTCGAACCGAAAACTCCGTTCCCCCTCCTCCTCCTCGGGCCAACGGGCGACGAACCGCGCCTCCCGTCCGTTCAGGCGGGTCAGTGTCTCCCGCAACATCCCGGTCAAACGCTCCCCGTGCCCACCCGCCGGCAGGGCCCCACGCATCCGCATCCGCGCCAACCCCAGCTCGAGCGCCTCCGGCTGGCGACGGTTCAACAGCTCATCGACACGCCCCCATTGCGCCAGGGCGTCCAGCCCGAACGGCTCATGATCCTCCAGAAACAGCGCCTCGCGTTCGAAACGAACCCCCAACCGCTGCTGAAAGAAGCTCTTGACCGGATCCTTGAAGTGTCGGGCCAGATCCAGAAGCCGCAACGGCTCCTCGCGGCTCGGCGGCGGCAGGAGCGACGGCGGCTTCTCTCCGTCCCCCGTCGCGACCGACGCGGGTCGCCATTCGCGGGCATAGGTGAACTTGCAGGATGGGGAACGAATCCCCTCGCCCCCCGACCGTGGTTCTCCCCTCGGGAGTTGACCGGTTGCAGGGCATGAGACGCCACGCTCTCCGGCGGGGAAATAGTCCAGGCTGAACGGCTGCAAGGGGTGAAGGGTGGTGAGGGCCGCGACCAGGGCCGCACCGGAGTCCGGCGAAGCCCCATCGCGACGCGCCAGGGTCCAGCCGGCGGCCAGATGGTCGCGCAGCTGTCCGACCAATACCGAGGGGGGGAGTTCGGCGTTGTCGTGGATGCCGCGTCCCACCCAGGAGATCACCAGCCGCTCACGGGCCGACAACAGCGCCTCGAGAAACAGATAGCGATCGTCCTCGCGCCGCGAACGGTCGCCAGGACGGTAGCGCCCGTGCATCAGATCGAAATCGACGCGCGTTCCCGGACGAGGATAGGCCCCATCGTTCATGCCCAACAGGTAGACCTGCCGGAACGGAATGGCCCGCATCGGCATGAGGGTGGCAAAGGTGACCGATCCGGCGAAAAAGCCGCGCGACAACCCGCCATCCTCCAGACAGGCCAGCCAGTATTCGGCGACCAGGGATTCGGGCAGGGAATCGGTCAATCCGGCCTCGGCGCACATGGCCTCCCAGGGGTCCAGCACCTCCTCGAGCCGCAGCAAGGTATAGGCGTCGGCATCCTCCTCGTCCGGATCGAAAAAACGCGCCAACAGCCCCCGCAACCGTCCGCACCATTCGGGCACGGGGGCAAGGGTGGAGAGTTCGCGCCAGCTCCACGCCACCGCCGCCACCAGATCGCTCAAGCGACCCAACAGCTCCCCATCCCCCAGCCCGATCTCGTCAAAAGGATCCACCCCCTGCCAGGGACCACCCCGATCCCCGAGCGCATACCCCAACAGCATGCGCTCCAGTCCGAAACGCCAGGTGTGGCGGGTGCGCTCTCCTTGGGCATCCTCGGGAACTCCCAACGCCGCGCAATGGCCCGAATCAAGCCCCCAGCGAATGCCCGAATCCCGGATCCAGCGCCGCAACAACGGCAGATCCTCCACGCCGATGCCGAAACGACGCCGCAAGGCCGGGATCTCCAGCCAGTCCAAAAGGTCATTGGAGGTAACCCGAGCGCGCGGAAGGGTCAGCAGTTTTTCGACCACCCGCAACAACGGGTCGGTCTGTCGCCGGGTGCGGTTGACCACCACGAAGGGAATGAAACGCGGATCCGCCGGAGCGTGCAGCCCGAACACCGCCTGAACATGGGCGGCATACTCATCGATGTCGGGCACCATCACCAGCACGTCGCGGGGATTCAGGCTCGCATCGGCGTTGAAGGCGGCCAGAAGTTGATCATGCAGGATCTCCACCTCCCGCCCGGCGCCATGGGCGATGTGAAAGCGCAACGATCCATCCCGGCCCGCATCGACCGGCGGCCAGGTGTCCCGCGTTTCGGCCAGGGGACGCAGCTCGAGGATATCCTCCTGGAGCTGCCAGAGCAGGGTTCCCGCCGCCTCCCCGCGCTCCACGAAACAGCTCTCGCGCTCCGGCTCGAAGGCCAACGCCACCCCCTCGCTCCACAACGCCCCCTCGCCGACCGCATCCTCCAGCAAGCCGATGAAATCCCGTCCCTGCATCCCCCAGGCGGCCAACAACGGATGGGCCTGGAGATGGAGCGACGCATCGTCCGCGATCACCGATCCCACTCCCCGCGCGTGACCCGCCACCCCACGATGGCGAAACAGCTCCCGACCGGCGATCACGTCGGCCCAATAAAGCTGACACGGGTTGTGGACATACATCAACACCCGCGTCCAGCGGGAGAGCGCCATGAACACCTCGAGCGACTGGTACGGCAGGGAGCTGATGCCGAAGATGGTGACCCGAGGCGGCAGACCGACCGGTGTCCGCACCCCCTCCATGGCACGACGCAGAAAGGCGGCATGCACCTCGGCCCGACCCCGACCATGGAGGGGCTCACCGACCCCCCGCGCCACGTCGTCGATCAGGATGCGCCAGAGTTCCGCCTGCCAGCGCTGTTCCTCGGGCATGGCGGTCCGCCGACCGCGCGCATCGATCAAGGCATCCTCCCCACGCGCCCAGGCACTCAGCCAGTCGGCGCGATAGACCTGATACTGGTCGAACAGATCCGCCAGCCGTTCCGCCAGTTGATGGGTTTTGCGCCGCTCCGGATCCTCGCGCAGAAAATGACGCAACGCGGCAAACGCCTCCCCGGCGACGATCTCCGGCAACAGGCGCATCAGCCGCCAGACAAGGCGGGTCTTGTCGAACGGGGTCTCCTCGGGCACGGCATCCCCCCCCAACACCGCCCGATAGACCCGCCACACGAACCGGGCCGGCAGCAGCAGCTCCAGTGCCGCCGCGATGCCGAGTCCGCCACCGGCGCCAGGGGCCTGGGCCAGGCCGAGTTTCAACCACTGGGCCATGCCGTTGCTCTGCACCAGAATGGTTTCATTCACCAGCGGCGCGAGGGGTTCGTGTTTCAGGCGGGCGACCAGATCGTCGCGCAGCAGCTCGATGCGATTGCCGTGAATCAGGGTCAAGCCGCTCTGGGGAGGGTCGAAGGGCATGTTGGCGGATCGGATGTTGAAGGTTTTCAGCCGTCTTGACACCCGGATCGCCACGGGATCCGGATTGACATACGTTAAGAGAGAGGCTACCTTGTGACCAGTCGTTTCAATCCGCTCCGTGGAGTGACCATGAAGATATCCCCGAATCGGGAACAGTTCGTCCTGGTGATGATCATGAACGGTCTGTTCGCGTTCATCGTGATCGTGCTGGCGGTGGAGGCGCTGATCTCCTCCCGCGACCGGGTGGCGCGCACGGACAGCCCGCCGGTGAGCGCGGCCAGAACCGAGAAGACCCCGGACAAGGGGGGCGAGAACAAACCTGCGCCGACTCCTACGAACGTTACCACGCCGCATGTGGAAGTCAAGATCCCCGAGGCGCTGATGAAACATCCGGAAGCCGGGAGCGGTGCCAAACCCACCGCCGAGGCCCGGGCCGAGCCACCCAAGGCCCAGACCAGGCCCGCGCCCCTGCCGCCTCCGGGCATGCCGCAAATTCCCGGCCCCACGACCTTCAATCCGCCGCCCGCCGCCCTGTCGAACGCCGGCATGCCACCCCCGCCGCCGCGTCCGCCTACGGAAGACGCCGCCAGGCCGGCTGCCGAAGAGGGGGGCCACACGGTGCAGCTGGGTGCCTTTTCCACCGAGGAGAAGGCCAACGCCCTGATCGCCCGGTTGGCGTCGTTGAAGCTCGACGGCAGGCCGATCCCGGTCACCCAGCAGCCGATCAAGGCGGGTGGCAAGACCATGTACCGGGTGCGCATGGGGCCATTCAAGGATGCGCAGCGTGCCCGTGCCGCCGCCGCGTTGGCGAGTCGTCAGGCCGGTGTGGCTGGCACGGTGCTGGGACCGGGCCATTGATCCCGGACTCCGATTCACCCGCGCAGGATCATGAACCGCACCCATCTACGGGATGCGTTGTTCCATTTGCAAGGATCCAGCAGGCCAGTTTACCGTGGAACTCCCGTCAGGGAGGTCCACGGTTGGGGGGTGAGGGGGTGCTCCCCCCAGCAGGCCAGTTTACCGTGGAACTCCCGTCAGGGAGGTCCACGGTTGGGGGGT
>NZ_JBZVFG010000033.1:0-13846 GCF_058402785.1 Candidatus Magnetaquiglobus sp. | reverse complement strand
GAGGGGGTGCTCCCCCCAGCAGGCCAGTTTGGAAACGAAGCTCGTATTTGGCACTGTGGCCTTGCGGGAAACGACGCATCTCAAAACAGACGCGGTTTGGTGGAGGAAGATCGATGCCATTCAACCTCAATCGTTATCTCCTGGGGCTCTCCATGGCCATCGACTGCGTGGAGAACGAACTGCTCGGCGCCACCAGCAACCATGGACGCCGGGTGGCTCTGGTCTCCATGCGTCTGGCACGGGCCATGGGGATGAACGACGCCCAGGTGTTCGATTGCGCGGCCCTGGCGATTCTGCACGACAACGGCCTGGCGCAAGAAAACCTCACCCGTCCGGACCAGCGGCGCGACCGGCTGTTGCAGGTCGAAGATATGCCGGCTCACTGTGAAATCGGCGAGAAAAACGTAAGCCGGTTTCCGTTTCAGGGTGACCCCTCCGAAGCGATTCTTCTGCATCACGAGAACTGGGATGGTTCCGGCTTCTTTGGTATCGAAGGGGAGGCGATTCCCTGGATGGCCCAGGTGATCGCCCTGGCCGATTACACCGATCTCAAGCTCAATCTTGGCGAGGCCCAACCGGGAAAGCGTGAACAGGCTCTTAAATTCCTTCAGGCCAGACGTGGCGTTCACTTCTCACCCGCACTGGTGGAACTGTTCACCGAGATCAGCGCCCCGACCTCTTTTTGGCTGGATCTGCGCGATCCGTTCCTGGGCTTCGCCCTGAACCGGACCATGCCCGAGCTTGCCATCGAGGCGGACTGGCAGGAGATTCTGGAGATCTCGCGGGTTTTCAGCCGCATCATCGATTCGAAATCCCGGTTCACGCATAGTCACTCCAGTGGTCTGGAGGAGAAGACCGCGCGCATGGCCGGGTATCTGGGCGCCGATCCAACCACCATTCTCCAGTTGCGCATCGCGGCGGCGTTGCATGACGTGGGCAAGCTGGCCATGCCAAACGCCATTCTCGACAAGCCCGGCAAGCTGGATGACGCGGAGCGGGCCCGGATGATGGAGCACACCTATTTCACCCGCAAGTGTCTGGAGGGGATTCCCGGACTCGAACAGATCACCGAGTGGGCATCCAACCATCATGAAAAGTTGAATGGCGCGGGCTATCCCCAGCGGTTGCCGGGTGAGGAACTGGACATCTGGTCGCGGTTGCTGACGGTGCTCGACATTTACCAGGCCCTCACCGAGGAGCGACCCTACCGGAAATCTCTCACCCACCGGCAGACCATGGAGATCCTTTATCGGCTGGTCGCGGAGGGGGAGGTCGATCCGGGGTTGGTCAAGGCGGTGGATCGGGCGTTCGCGTGAGCGGGACTCAAGACCTCCCCCCGTTCGCGTGAGCGTGAGGTAGGGACTCTACTTTCCAACCCTCGCTTCTTGACCACTCAACGCCCTCTCCCGCCACCCGTCATCCGCAACAGCCCGGTCACCTCCTCGCGATCGTGATAAAGGTGGCGAAAATCCAATCGATGCGCGATCCCCGCCGCCCGCAATGCCCCGGTCAACCGCCCGCGACACAACTCCAACTCCTCGAAGCGCTTTTTCATCGGCAACTTGAGATTGAACAACGCCATCCGACACCAACCCGAAACCGCCCAGTTGGCCACCAGCTCGACGATGCGCCGCGGCTGCTCCACCATGTCGCACAACAACCAATCCACCGTCTGGTCGGGCCGAAACCGGAAACCATCCTCGCGCACATGACGCAAACGCGGCTCCCTTTTCAACTCCGGAGCCATCTCGGCCCGATCCACCGCAATCACCCGCAACCCGTCGGCCAACAGCATCCGACTCCAACCGCCAGGGGCCGCGCCCAGATCGACCGCCGATCGTCCCGACGCCAGCCAGTTCGACCGCTCCCTGGCACTCAACAACACCACCAGCGCCTCTTCCAGCTTTAAGGATGCACGACTCGGGGCCGCCACCGGTCGCCGCAACCGGGGGATCCCCATCGGCCAGGACGACGCCTCCCCAATCCACGAAATCCCGGTCAACGCCTCGGTTCCAGAGAGCAGGACCACCTCGGCACGGGTCACGCCCGTCGAATCCAGCGCCCCGAGATCACGCAGACCAGACTCCAACCGCGCTTGCAACGCTCGACAAAGCGGGGTCAGGGCGCGCCCATCCTCGGAGTCCGGCGCGCCCATCCAAAGGGTGGCAAACGGTCCATGCCGCTCGGCGAGCCGCTCCAGACGGGTCAAAAGCGGCGCGATCCGGTCTCCCGGAGGCAACGGCTCCCCACCCGCATCACAGGCCAACAGATGGCGGGCGAACACCGGCTGGGGATCCCCCAAGTTCTTGAACAACGATACCGCCTGACGCGGATTGTCCAACCCGATCAGCACCCCACCGGAACGGTCCCGAGCCTCCCCCGCGCAGGTCATGCCCAGACGATCGCCGCGCGCCCGGATCTCCGCCAGGGTCTCCCGCTCGAAACCCGGTCGGCAATAAGCGAACAACCGCGTGCAAGGGTCCATCCGCATCCTCCCATCCAAAGCCAAACCTCGACGCCCGGGATCCCGGACCCATCCAAAAAAAATCGATCCCCATTCAGAACCCCCACGCTTGCAGGGGTCCTGAATGGGGACCAAACTCAACCGGTCATCACCCGATTCATCGCCGCCAGCACCGCCTTGATGGCCGCAGTGACGATATCCCAATCCCGACCCACGCCAAAAGCACGCCGCCCCAACCCATCCTCCAGCTCGACCAGGGCCACGGCCCGCGCCGCGCTGCCCGAATCCAAGGCGTGCTCCTCATAATGCCACATCCGCCACCCGGAAGGGAAAGCCCGCAGACAGGCATCGATCGGACCGTTGCCGATTCCGCTCAAATGGCGCTCCTCGCCCCGCTCGCGCACCACCAGCCGCATGCTCACCAACCGCTCGGTCTCCTCCCCGACCCGCCCACAGGCATGGGAGAGATAGGCGAGCGGCCCCTCGGGGGTGACATAACGGGCCTCGAAGAGTGCGCCGATCTCCCCGGCCAACAGCTCGTCCTGCCGGCTGTCGGCCCGATCCTGCACCACGCGCGCGAACTCGGCGCGCAACCGCGGCGGCAAGGGGAATCCCATCGCCCGTTCCGCCAACTCCGCCACCCCGGCCTTGCCCGACTGCCCGTTGACGCGAATCACCCCCTCGTAACCCCGCCCGATATCCTCAGGATCGATGGGCAGATACGGCACCTCCCAGGATCCACCCGTAACCCGCCATTCAGCCATCCCCTTGCGGATGGCATCCTGATGCGATCCGGAAAAGGCGGTGAAAACCCGCTCTCCGGCATAGGGGTGACGAATCGGCACGGACTGCCGGGTCATCTCCTCGTAAACGGCCACGATCCCGTCCAGATCCGAGAAGTCCAATCCGCAGGCAATCCCCTGGGTGTGGAGATTCAAGGCCAGCGTGATCAAATCCACATTGCCGGTGCGCTCGCCATTGCCGAACAGGGTCCCCTCCACCCGCTCCGCGCCGGCCAGCATGGCCAGTTCTGCCGCCGCGACCGCACAGCCCCGATCGTTGTGGGGATGCACGGAGAGGATCACCGCCTCGCGCCAGGCAAAGTGACGGTGGAAATGCTCGATCTGATCCGCGTAGTGGTTCGGAGATGCCACCTCCACCGACGCGGGGAGATTGATGATCACCTTGCGCGCCACAGTCGGACGCCATACCTGGCACACCGCATCGCACACCTCGAGCACGAACTCCGGCTCGGTGGAAGAGAAGCTCTCCGGGGAGTATTCGAAGATCCATTCGGTCTCCGGCATCCGTTCGGCATGCTCGCGTACCCACGCGGCACCCTGGCGGGCCAGCTCGACGATCCCGGCGCGATCCATGTTGAAGACCACCCGTCGCTGCACCGGGGAGATGGAGTTGTACAGATGCAGGATCGCCCGCCGCGCGCCGCGCAACGACTCGAAGGTCCTGGCGATGATCGCCTGGCGGGCCTGAGTCAACACCTGGGGCACAAGCGCCGGATCCCCGGCCTGACGGGCCACCACCTGACGTACGAATTCATGATCGTCGCGGGAAGCGGCGGGAAACCCGACCTCGATCTCACGAAAACCGATGCGTCGCAACATGTCGAGAAAACGCCCCTTCCGCTCCGGAGACATAGGGGCGGCCAGAGCCTGATTGCCATCGCGCAGATCGACCGCGCACCAGATGGGCGGGGCGGTGATCACACGCGCCGGCCAGTGACGATCGGTGGTCAAGGGAACGGGCGGGACGGAACGGTATTTGCCGGCGAGACGCGCAAAGGGCGTGGCAGGGGTGAACGGAACGGTGGGACGCTCCCCATCCCGGGCTTGAACGGCGGGATCGATCAACATCGGACAGGTCTCCTTCGAAAGGGCGGCTGGACGCAAACGTTCAAGGAAAAACTCCGGTCGCCGCCGCCCGCTCGGGCCATGCTCCGGCGACCGCCACTCAGTCGAAAAAGTCGGGAAATGTTCATGTCGTACTCTCCTTGTCGGGTGAAAAACGCCATAAAAAAAACCCCGGATCGTGTGAGCCGGGGCTTTGGGGAATCTGGATCGTCCATTCGGATTTCAGACCAGGTTCAACTCCGCATGCCGCGCGCCCACGGGTGGCCTTGGCCACCAGACAGAATGGCACACAGTCGCAGGGCGGAGATGAAGAGAGTCTGGTTCATGGGAAGGATGGTGGCATGGAACGGAGGCGCGCGTCAACAAAAAACGATCGGGTCGCCAGCAGGCGATTTCCAGCGACGCTTCGTGCGAACGGAAACCGCTGCAACGCCTCTTCGGGTCGGGTGGAGATCGCCTCCGGACGATTCCCGGCGCCGGTCAATTCAGACGGAAGCGCTTCAACTCCTCCTCGAGGCGCGCGACGATCTCCTCGGCGGTGCGCGCACGGGCGGTCACGGTGGCACTGATGCCGCGCATCTGTTCAGCCGCGACCAACACCTCCTGCATGTGTCCACCCAGCTCTTCGGAGTGGTGAATCGTTCCCTCCACCGACGTACCGATCACATCCCCGTGTGCCGAGGTGGTTTCCACGGACCGGGTCATGCCGTCCACGCCGCGCGAGGCCGAAGAGACGTTTCGCGTCACCTCGTTGATGCCGAGCGCGATCTCCTGGACGCTGCGACTCACCTCCTCGACCTCTCGGGTGATCTCGCCGACCAGTCGTGTCGCCTCCTCGGTCTCGCCAGCGGTCGCGTCCATGGAACCGGAAATGCCATGCACGGTACGGGATTGATCCACCATGGCATCCAGAATCTCGCCGTTGACCTCGCGAATGCGGTAGACGCGCCGATCCACCCCCTCCATGGCGCGACTGACATGCTCCATGTAATCCTGGATCTGTTCGATGCGACCATGGATCTCTCCGGTGGCATGACCGGTCTGACGGGCCAACTCCTTGACCTCGTTGGCCACCACCGCGAACCCCTTGCCCGACTCCCCGGCCCCGGCAGCCTCGATCGAAGCGTTCAGGGCCAGCATGTTGGTCTGTTCGGCGATGCTCTGGATCAATCCCACCACATTGCCAACCTCGCGCACCGAATCCACCAGACGTGCCATCACCTCGGCATTGGCCTCCACGGCGCGACGGGCCTCCTCGGAAGCCTCGGCAGCCTCGGAGCACCGCTCCCGGACCCCTGCCAGCGAGGTATTCATCACCTCCACGGATTGCGCCACGCCGGACATGTTGGCGCTGGAACGCTCGGACGCCCCAAGCACGCCGCTCATGCCATTCGACAAAGTTCCCGCGGAGTTCGCCACGGTGCTCAGACTGGCGCTCGCCTCTTCCGCCGCCGCGGAGATGGTTCCCATGTTGTTGTTGATCTCCTGGGCGGAACGCAACACCTCCTCCATGGAGTGGGTCATGGCACGCACCGCCTGATCGACGCCGCTCATATCGCCGCGCAGTTCGATGGAGAACTCCAATCCCCTTTTGCCCTTGTCGTGCAGGCCTGTCGCGCCCTGATCCAGATCCCCGGCGACGCGATTCAGATCTTCCGCGCTGTCCGACAACCGACCGGCGTGATCGACGATGCCGGTGATCAACGCGCGCAGGTGTTGAACCATCTCCTCCATGGAGCGAAACAGCACGCCGAACTCGTCCTTGCGATCATGCCGGATGGTGACGGTCAGGTCTCCCTGGGCCAAACGTCCGGAAAAGGCCACCAGTCTCTTCACCGGCACCAGCACCAGCAGGCGGATCATGGCGAACAGAGCCAGGCTGGAGAACAGCGCAAGCACCACGATCACCATGATCTTGTTCCATGCGGAGCCGCGGGCCTCGGCAAGCAGTTCGGTGACATCGTTGAAAACGCGAACCTGTCCGATGATCGTGCCGCCAAAATCCCGCAACGGGAATCCCGAGGCGATCCAGCCGCGTCCCCGGTCCAGGATCACCGTGCCCGAATCCGAACCCGCGCCCGCCAGCGGCAACAGGGTTCGCACCAAAGGATCGGAAAACTCGTAGTAGATCAGATCCGACACCACCACGTCGTTCTTCTCGTCCACGCTCCGCTTGACCGCCTTGAAAACGGGATCATGGATGCCTATGGCGAACGCCATCCCGGTTGTCTTGCGCGCCGCGTCGAAGATATCGCCCAGGCTGCCTCCCAACTCCACGGAACCGACATGTTCCTTGTTGTGGAAAACCGGATAGACCACCCGCAATCCCGGTCCGGCGCGCCCCACCTCCAGACCGACCACGGGTTGACGTCGTTCGTTGGCCACGACCACCGTCTTGCGGAAGGCCGACAGGTCATCTCCGAACTGGGATGGCTTGTGGGCACGCAGAAAACTGATCGCCGGCGGCAGGTGGAACTGAAACTGATCGATCTTGTAGTGGGGATCCAGGCGCTCCTTGAAAAAGGGCGCGGTCATTCTGGAGAGCGTATCCCGATCCCGTTGCGCAAACGCCCTGACCAACTCCTGACCATTCAGCAAGGCTTCCACGGCCAGGGAGAGATCCACCCCGCGCGACTGGATCTGTTGTTCGACGATCCCCCCGAAGACCTGAGCCTTCTCCTCGGATTTACGAATCACCGCGATACGCGCATCCTGATAGCCCAAATAACTCAGAACGCCCCCCATGATCGCCATGGAAAGCAGAATCACCGACAAGATTTTGAAGCGCAAACCATGACGCCATTGCATGTGGGACACCTTGACGACAGAAAGAATGATACATATTATTTAAATAATAAATACATTCCCGTTGTAAACAATGAATCAAGATACCTTAATCCATCACCCCATCCATTTCAACCCTTTTATTTGAATGGAATGGCCATTTCAAAAACAAAGCCGCCCCCTTGGGGACGGCTTTGTTTGAATCAACACAGCGGGAATACGCTTACACGCTGTAGTACATCGAGAACTCGACCGGATGCGGGGTGTGCTCGACTTTGTAGACCTCCTGCATCTTCAGATCGATCCAGGCATCGATCAGATCGTCGCTGAAGACATCGCCCTTTTTCAGGAACTCGCGATCCTTGTCCAGAGCGTCCAGGGCCTCGCGCAGCGAACCGCAGACGGTCGGAATGCCCTTGAGTTCTTCCGGGGGCAGGTCGTAGAGGTTCTTGTCCATCGGCGCGCCCGGATCGATCTTGTTTTCGATGCCGTCCAGACCGGCCATCAGCAGAGCCGAGAAGGCCAGGTACGGATTGGCCGAGGGATCCGGGAAGCGGATCTCGCAACGCTTGGCCTTGGGATTGGTGGCCGCCGGGATACGGATGCTGGCGGAACGGTTGCGCGCAGAGTGGGCCAACAGCACCGGGGCCTCGAAGCCGGGGATCAGGCGCTTGTAGGAGTTGGTCGAGGAGTTGGTGAAGGCGTTCAGGGCGCGAGCGTGTTTCTTGATGCCGCCGATGAAGTGCAGGGCCATCTCGGAGAGATCGGCATACTGGTTGCCGGCGAACAGCGGCTTGCCATCCTTCCAGATCGACATGTGGACATGCATGCCGGAGCCGTTGTCACCGCTCATGGGCTTGGGCATGAAGGTCACGGTCTTGCCCTGCTGATGGGCGACGTTGTGGACCACGAACTTGTACTTCTGGATGTTGTCACCCATGGAGACCAGATCCGAGAAGCGCATGTCGATTTCGCACTGACCGGCGGTGGCCACCTCGTGGTGGTGGAACTCGATGTTCAGGCCCATTTCTTCCATGAGCATGCACATCTCGGAGCGGATGTCCTGATAGGCATCCACCGGCGGAACAGGGAAGTAGCCGCCCTTGATGCCGGGACGGTGACCGGTGTTGCCTTCCTCGTAGTCGGTGTCGGTGTTCCATGCGCCTTCGATGGAGTCGATCTCGACATACACCTTGTTGATGCGCGAGGCATAGCGCACGGAGTCGAAGATGAAGAACTCGGCTTCTGGCCCGAGATAGGCGGTGTCGCCGATGCCGGTATACTTGAGGAAGGCTGCGGCGCGCTTGGCCACGGCGCGCGGGTCGCGGCTGTAGCCCTCACCGGTGAAGGGATCCACGATGTCGCAGATGAGGATCAGGGTGGGGACATCGGTGAAGGGATCCATGACGGCGGTGGCCGCATCCGGCTTGTAAACCATGTCCGACTGGTTGATCTCGCACCAACCGGCGATGGAGGAGCCATCGAAACCGAAGCCGGTCTCGAAGACCTCCTCGGTGAGCATCTTGGCCGGGGTGGAGATGTGCTGCCACTTGCCGTGGAAATCGGTGAAACGGTAGTCCACGAAGCGGACGTCGTGGGTCTCCATCATGGCCATCACATTGCGAATCGCGTCTTGATCTGACATGGGGTCTTAACCTCTCGTTACTTGGGGGTGGATGTCGAACAATGAAAACCGTTCGTAAAAAAAAAATCGTGACGTCGCGCCGCGCGGGTACAACGTCACGGGCAGGCATTACTCCAGATTGTAGCCTCTTTCGTCGTGGAGCACCAAGTCCAGACCTTCGGTCTCCTCGTCCCTGGAGACGCGCAGTCCCACGAAGGCATCGATCCCCTTGAGGATGGCGACGGTCAACACGCCGCTCCAAAGCAGGGTGGCGACCACGCCCACCAGCTGGACACCGAGCTGGGAGGCCATGTCCATCCCTTCCGCGTACCCCACGCCGCCGAAATCCGGCGAGGCGAAGATGGCGGTCAGCAGGGTCCCGATCACGCCCCCCACCCCATGGACCGGGGAGACGTCCAGGGAGTCGTCGATCTGGAATTTCCGCTTCACCGCCAGGGTGGCGAAATAGCAGACCACGCCGGCGATGGCGCCGATCAGGAGTCCGCCCATGGGGCCGATGTAGCCCGAGGCCGGGGTGACGGTGCCGAGCCCGGCCACCATGCCGGTGACGATGCCCAGCACGCTGGGTTTGCCGTGGCGGAGCCACTCGACGGTCATCCAGGCAATGGATCCCGCGGCGGCGCCCATGTGGGTGGCCATCATGGTCATGCCCGCCGAGCCGTTGGCCGACAGGGCGCTGCCGGCGTTGAAGCCGAACCAGCCCACCCAGAGCATGGCGGCGCCGGTGAAGACCATGGTCATGTTGTGCGGAGGCATCATCGTGGTGGGAAAACCACGCCGTTTGCCGATGATCAGGGCCGCGACCAGGGCGGCGATGCCCGCGTTGATATGTACCACCGATCCACCGGCAAAGTCCATGAATCCCATCGTGGCCAGCCACCCGCCACCCCACACCCAGTGGCAGAGGGGCAGATAGACCAGGGTCAGCCAGAGACCGGTGAACCACAGCACCGCCGAGAATCGCATCCGCTCCGCGAAACCACCGACCACCAGGGCCGGGGTGATGATCGCGAAGGTGAGCTGAAACATGGAGAAGACCGTTTCCGGCACATCCCCTTTCAGGGTATCCGGGGTGATCCCCATCATGAACCCCTTGTCCAGCCCGCCGATCATGGCCTGCACCGCCCCACCCTCGCCAAAGGCGATGGCATAGCCGTAGGCCAGCCACAAAAGCGACACCAGACAGGTGATGGCAAAGCACTGCATGAACAGGGACAACACGTTTCTGGTGCGCACCAGCCCACCATAAAAAAGGGCCAGGCCCGGCAGGGTCATGAAGAGCACCAGGGCGGTGGCGGTGAGCAACCAGGCGGTGTTGGCCAGATTCAACGTGACCGGTGCGGCCTCCGCGGTCCAACCCACGGTGGGCAGGAGCAGCGACACCGCGAAAACGATTCTCGAAAGCATGGGCTTACCCTCTCCATTCCCACTCAGATAGGCAACCAATCCAAAAAGCGTACCATGCCCAAAAGGGCGTTGCGGCTGACTTTCGCAAGCTTTGTTCCATTTCGGACAATTGATTCAACCTGTTGTTTATTATTGTTTATTGAAAAATTTTGTCCGTATGCGGACAAAACCAATGCTTAATTCTTAATCATGCGCCTGTCTAATAATCCACCACAGCCCGATTAATCGTCAGGCACTGCCCAACACAAATTCTTCGCACCCTCCCCTTGCATCCAATCCGGCGATGCCTATATGCACATTTGGATGTATTGACGTGCCTGCCGGCGCGCAACCCGATCTTCAAACCGATCCAAAATACCCTTGAAGGAAACAGCAGGCATGACGGAAACCATGATCCGGATGTCCGGGGTCAGCAAACGCTTCGGCCCCATCGCGGCGGTCGATGGCATCGACCTCGAAGTGCGACGCGGCGAGGTGGTCGGCTTCCTGGGCCCGAACGGCGCGGGCAAAACCACCACCATGCGCATGTTGAGCGGTCTGCTCGCCCCCAGCGAAGGGAGCATCGCCGTGGCCGGGGTGGACGTGTTGGAAAATCCGGTCGAGGCGCGCGCCAAAATCGGCTTTCTGCCCGAAAATCCACCCATTTACGGCGAGATGACCGTGCGGGAGTACCTGGATTATCTGGCCACCCTGCGCCGGGTTCCTGGAAACCGGCTCACAGAATCCGTGAACCGGGCCATGGAACGATGCGGATTGACCGGGGTCGCCAACCGACTGCTGCGCAACCTCTCCAAAGGGTTCAAACAACGCGCCGGCATCGCCCAGGCGATCGTCCACGCCCCGGACGTGGTGGTGCTCGACGAGCCTACCGTGGGACTCGATCCCATCCAGATCCGCGAAATCCGCGCCTTGATCCGGGAGTTGGGTGGCGAACATTCGGTGCTGCTCTCCAGCCACATCCTCCCCGAGGTGCGCATGACCTGTCAGCGGGTGGCCGTGATCCATCAGGGGCGCATCGTCGCGGATGACACCCTGGAGTCCCTGGAAAAACGGGGCCATGGTCGAAGCATCCACTTCGCGCGCTGGCGCGGTCTCCCCTCTCCCGAGGTGCTGCGGGCCATCGCCGGGGTGGCCGACATCCATCCGCGCGACGATGGCTGGCTGATCGGGGCGCTTCCCGAGTCCGATCCGGTGCCGGAGCTGCTGCGTCTTTCCGTGAGCGAGGGGTGGGATTTGCGCGAGCTGACCCCGGCGGGAGGCTCCCTGGAGGAGATCTTCCTGCAACTGACCACCCGTGAGGAGCGCCCGGAAGAGGGCGAGGAGTCCGCCGCATGAGAGCCATCGTCACCATCGCCGTCCGCGAAGTGCGCGGCATGTTCCATTCGCCCCTGGCCTGGACCCTGCTCGCGGTGTTGTTCGCCATTTGCGCCTACATGTTCAATGCCGGCGTGTTGAGCTATCAGATCCAGATGGTCGAGTATCAGGCCTACGGCATGCGCGGCGGTCTGCCATTGACCGAGCGAACCATCGCGCCGATGCTCGGCAATGCCGCGATCCTGATGTTGTTGCTGATCCCTTTGATCTCGATGCGGCTGATCGCCGAGGAGAAGCGCCAAGGAACCTGGCCGGCATTGGCCTCGTCGCCGCTGTCCCCGATGACGATCGTGCTGGGCAAATATCTGGGTTTGCTGCTGTTTCTCGCCATTGCCATCGGATTGCTGGCGATTCCGCCCCTCACCCTTTATCCCTTTGGCGATCCGGATACCGGTCAGTTCCTGGCCGGGCTGCTCGGACTGTTCCTGACCGCCGCCGCCTTCGGGGCCGTGGGTCTGGCCGCCTCGAGTGCCACGGAGAATCCCAATGTCGCGGCGGTGATCTCCTTCGGCGTGCTGCTCATGCTGTGGATCCTCTCCTGGATGGGCAACGCCAGTGGCGGTCAGGTGGACAAGATGCTCGCCTACTTCTCGCTCATGAACCACTACCAGAATTTCCTCATGGGGGTGGTGAGCAGCGCGGATCTGATCTACTTCGTGCTGTTGTCCGCCGCCGGCCTGTTGTTCGCCCGGCAGAGGCTGATGGCCGAGCGGATCCAGGGTTGATCGAGAAGATTCAAGGAGACCGATGACCATGAAGATGGACCGTTCCACCCGTTTCAATCTCCGTTCCCAGAACTTCGTCATGGGGCTGATCCTGGCGCTTCTGCTGGGTCTGGCCGCCTACGCCAGTCACCGCCATCAGGTCCGCTGGGACTGGACCAAGGGGGGGCGTCACACCCTGGCCGAGCAGTCGCTCAAGGCCATCAAAGCCTTCCCCGAGGGCTTGACCATGACCGTGTTCGTGCAGGAACGGGGCGATCGCAAGCAGCAGATTCAGGATCTGATGGACAAATACCAGGTTGCCAACGGCTCCGTGACCGTGCGCTACGTGGATCCCGATCTGGATCCGGCGGCGGCGCGTCAGGCCGAGGTGGCGGTTTATGGCACGGTGATTCTACGGACTGGCGAAAAAAGTGAAAAAGTCACCGAATCGACCGAAGAGGCGATCACCAACGGCCTGATCCGACTCGCAAAAGGGAGCGCCAAGACGATCCGTTTCGTCACCGGTCACGGCGAGCACCCCTTGCACGAAGGTCGCGAGAGCGGCAACGGTCAGGATCGTTTCGCCTACACCCAGGCCAAGGCCCTGCTCAAGGGTGAGGGGTATCAGATCGAAGAGATCAATCTGGCCGAGACGGAAAAGATCCCGGATGACACTGCGGTAGTGATCGTCGGCGGGCCGCGCAAGGTCTTCCTGCCGGTCGAAACGTTGCGTCTGAAGAACTGGTACGATGCCGGGGGGCGGTTGTTGTTGCTGCTCGGCCCCGAGGGGGATGCGGGTCTGGAGTCGATCGTGAAGCCGCACGGCATCACGATGCTCAAGGGGGTGACCGTCGATCCGGCGGCGCAGATGTTGGGGGGGTCGGCGGCCACGCCGTTGGTGAGTCGCTATCCGGCAGAGCATGCGATCACCAAAGGAATGAGCGCGGCCACCATCTTTCCGGACACGGGAGGCATGGAGTTGGAGCCGGCTTCGAGCGATGGCAAGGAGCAGCGTACCCGTTTGTTGGAGGGTGCGGCGCGTGGTTGGTTGGAGACGGGCGATCTGACCAGCGGCAAGGTGGAGTTCACCCCAGGGGAGGATCGCAAGGGACCGGTTCTGTTCGGTGCGGCGATTCAGGCCGACAAGCGGCGTTTGGTGGTGACCGCGAATTCGAATTTCCTGGCTGATGCGTATGTCACCGCGTTGGGCAATGCGGATCTGTTTTTGAACATTGCCCGGTGGTTGGCCGAGGATGAGAATTTCATCGCCATCAAGCCCAAGGAGGTGCAGGATGCCGGGTTGACCATGACCGGCGAGCAGGCGTTGTTGCTTTTCTGGGGGTTGGTGGTGCTGGTGCCGGTGGGGTTGTTGACGATTGGCGCGAGGATTTGGTTCAAGCGGCGGCGGCGGTGAGCAGAAAACGGTGGCGGTGGCGGTGGCGGTGAGTTCCAACGTTCGCCGGGGTCCGGGGGCCGGCTCGGCCCCCGGCGGAGGTTCGGAGGCAGAGCCTCCGAGGTTTTTGCTTTGATTTGATTTCATTCCTTTGACTTTGGCGCGCTCTTCAAAAAAGCGATTTTCACGTCTTCTGTGAAAATCGCC
>NZ_JBZVFG010000032.1:15574-46018 GCF_058402785.1 Candidatus Magnetaquiglobus sp. | reverse complement strand
AAGACCAAAGACCAAGACCAAAGACCAAGACCAAAGACCAAGACCAAAGACCAAGAAAGATCAAGACCAAACCTCGGAGGCGCTGCCTCCGAACCTCCGCCGGGGACCTTCGGTCCCCCGTCCCCTGTAACACTTTCCCCCTTGCCCTCCCTCAACTCCCCAACGACTCCGCATGCCGCCGGGCGAGCGTTCGATAACTCGCCACCGTGAGACGCATGCTCTCCCGCTCCTCGGGAGTCAGATCCCGCAACGCCTTGGCCGGAGAGCCCATCCATAATTGACCCGCCGCCACCCGCTTGTGTGGCGCCACCAACGACCCGGCCCCCACCATGGCCCCGGACTCAACCACCGCACCATCCAACACGATGGCTCCAATCCCGATCATGCAACCATCCTCCAGAGTGCAGGCGTGCAGATTGACATGATGACCGACAATCACATCATCCCCAATGATCAACGGCACACCACTCGGATAACGCACCGTGGCCCGGTTGACATGCAACACCGATCCATCCTGAATGTTGCTGCGCGCTCCGATGCGGATCGGATTGACATCCCCCCGAACGATCGCACCTGGCCAGATGGAACTCTCCGCGCCAATCACCACATCCCCGATCACGACGGCATCCGGATGGACGAAGGCGGTCGGATCGATGGTCGGAAAAATCCCCTCAAAGGGTCGGATCGGCATTTTATTCACCCGCGTGGCTTGAGAAATGGGATGGAAACCCGCCCATGTTACCGGGCCACGCCACCCTTGACAACCCGCCTCTCCCGACGGTGGCTAACCCAAGGTGCCCCTCGGCGGGGATCCCGTACCCCGCCTGCCGTCCCGAGGGGCCAGAACTGGACATTTCATTTGACTTTTCAGGGCGCAAGCATCATTTTTCTTCTTTGAACGCCCAGCCGACGCTCGCCTCGCCAGCGAAGGTCCAGGCACGAATCGGTATTCGCCCAAGCCAGGAGGTTTACCATGAATCTGGTGGAGTTGATCGCCCAGGCCGAACCACTGCTGCAAACCGGTCAGAACGAACCGGTGGCCGCACTGTACCGGGCATGGCTGACGGACCACCCGGCAGAGCCCCAGAGCCACTTCGCCTTGTATAATCTGGGCGTGGTGCTGCTCAACATGAACGATCCGGTCGGCGCGCGCCAGGTGTTTGAGGAGGCGATCCGCCTGCAACCGGATTTTTATCCGCCCTACATCAATCTGGGCAACATCCTGGAACGGATCGAAGGTCCGGTGGCGGCGGCGGGATGCTGGCGTGCCCTGACGGAGCGGTTGCCAGGGGTGACCGGCGAAAACATCGGCTACAAGACCTCGGCATTGAAGCAGATCGCCCGGGTGCTCGGCATGGATCAGGCCGAGGCGGCCCTGCGACTGAGCCTGGAGATCGATCCCCATCAGCACGAGGCGATCGAACACTGGATCAACTGGCGCCAGGTACAGTGCATCTGGCCGGTGATCGTGCCGTTCGAACGCTGCGACCGGAACCATTTGATGAAAGGGTTCGCACCCCTCTCGCTGGGGGTCTACACGGACGATCCGCTCTTTCAACTCGCCAACGCGGCCATGTTCCACCGCTCCGAGATCGGCCAGCCACAGCCGGTCTATCACGATACCCATGCCGCCCTGCGCATCGCACCACCCAGACGGCCACGGGTGGGGTATCTGTCGTCGGATCTGCGCATCCACGCCATCGGTTATCTGATGGCGGAAATTTTCGAGCTGCACGATCGCGATCAGGTGGAGATCTTCGTTTATGCCATGGGTATTCAGGCGGATGATCCCCTCAAACGGCGTATCCAGGGGGCGGTGGAACACTGGCGCGATCTGCACGGCTTCAACGACGCCCAGGCCGCCGAACAGATCGTGGCGGATGGAATCGAGATCCTGATCGACGTGAATGGCTACACCCACAGCGCCCGCACCAAGATGCTGGCCATGCGCCCGGCTCCGGTGATCGTCAACTGGCTGGGCTATCCCGGCACCATGGGATCGCCGTACCACACCCACATCATCAGCGACGCGTTCATCATTCCCGAGGCGCTGGCGTTCTGCTACTCGGAGCAGGTGATGCGCCTGCCCTGCTATCAGCCCAACGACCGCAAGCGCCATGTGGAGGACCATCGTCCCAGCCGCGCCGAGGCGGGTCTGCCCGAGGGGGTGATGGTGTACGGCTGCTTCAACGGGGTCAAGAAGATCACCGCCGTCACCTGGGAGCTGTGGATGCGCGTGCTCGAACGGGTGCCGGCGAGCGTGCTGTGGCTGCTGTTCGAGAACGAGCCGGCCTGCGAACGGTTGCGGACCATGGCCGAACAACGCGGCATCCATCGGGAACGGATCCTGTTCGCGCCGCGCAAACCCAATCACGAACACATGGCCCGCTATCCGCTGGTGGACCTGATGCTCGACTCCACCCCCTACGGCGCCCATACCACCGCCTCGGACGCGCTGTGGATGGGGGTGCCGATCCTGACCCTGGCCGGGATCTCGTTTCCGGCCCGGGTGTGCGGCAGTCTGGTGCGCGCGGCGGGCCTGCCGGAGCTGGTTTGCGCCACGCCGGACGAATTCGTGGCCAGAGCCGTGGAACTCGGCACCGACCGCGCCCTGCTCGAGGGGTTCCGCGCCCGCCTGGCCGTCGGACGGGATACCTGCGTGCTGTTCGATACGCCGCTGTTGGTGAAACGACTGGAAGGGCTCTTCCTCGAAATGCGGGCCGACTTCCTGGAGGAGCGGCTGCCCCGCCCGGATCTGACCAACCTGGAGCTTTATCAGGAGATCGGCATCGAGCTGGATGCCAACGGGGTGTGGTTTGGTTCGGTGGAACGGATGGCCGCCGCCTACCTGGAGAAGCTGACCGCGCGGGATCGCCTGGCCCGGATCCCCGAGGACGATCGGCTCTGGTCACCCGAGGCGCGCGCCCGCTTTTCCGGCGAGGTCACCCGTACCCTCGGCTGGCGCGGCGAACTGCCTCCCACGGCGCTCGCCATGCCTCACCCGGTTGCCCCGCCTCCGGTCGTCCCGCCTCCGGTCGTCGTCCCGCCTCCGGTCGTCGTCCCGCCTCCGGTCGTCGCCCCGCCTCCGGTCGTCGCCCCGCCTCCGGTCGTCGCCCCGCCGCCAGAGTCCACCTTGTTCGATCAGGTGTTGGCCCTGGACGCGGCGGACGATCTGGATGGGATGATTGCCTGCGTCAACCAGGAGTCGGTCGATCCCGGCGTCTGGTTGCTGGTGGTGGCCCAGGCTCTGGCCATGGGTCGGGTGCGGGTCGCCTACGTGATCGGCATGCTGCTCGCCAACGCCGGACATGCCCATGTGGTGCTGTCGCTGGCGTTGGGCGTGGGCGGGGTGGTATTCCACAATCCCGAGGAGATGGAACGGGGCACCCGTGACCTGTTGTTCCTGCTGCTGGCCATGCCCGTGGAGCAGCAACGCTATCTGGTCGCCCAGGTGATCGATCCGGTCCTGGCCGCGGTGTCGGGTCTGGGCGGGGAGCCCGCCGGGCGTCTGCTGGCCCTGCTCGGGGAGGCGCGCGCCAGGGTGATGCTGGTTTGACCAGGGCGAGCCGGGCGGATCGATGGGGCCCGGCATCGCGCACCTTGACTTGCATGCGCGGGGAAGGTGAAGATTTCAGGGTAAGTCTGGTTCACCTTTCATGCGGGAAAGGTGCTTGTTTTTCACCAACAGGTCGTCATCTGGGAGGAGCCATTGACCATGACCGGGCGGATTTATTACACTTTGCTGCTTTTTGTATTCCTGTTGGCCGGCACGGTCCAAGCCGCCGACGTTCCCAAACCATCCAAATCCGGAGCGCATCCCATGGTGACCCTTTCCACGAATCACGGCGACATCGTACTCGAACTCGACGAAGCCAAGGCCCCGATCACGGTCAAGAACTTTCTCGATTACGTGGACGCCGGGTTCTACGACGGATTGATCTTCCATCGGGTCATCCCCGGTTTCATGATCCAGGGCGGCGGCATGACCCCGGACATGAAGGAAAAACCCAACAACGCCTCCATCAAGAACGAGGCCGACAACGGCCTGCTCAATGCCCGTGGCACCATCGCCATGGCCCGTACCCAGATCGTGGACAGCGCCACCTCGCAATTCTTCATCAACCTGGTGGACAACACCTTCCTCAACCACGGCAAGCGCGACTTCGGCTATGCGGTCTTCGGCAAGGTGGTTTCGGGCATGGAGGTGGCCGACAAGATCGCCAAGGTCAAAACCGGCATGAACAAAGGCCATGGCGATGTGCCGATCGAATCGGTGATCATCGTCAAGGCGTCGCGTTCATGACCCAGGCGCGGGGGAGCGGTCTGGAAGCGGTCGTCAAGAGCTTCCTGTGCGTCCGCATCCACAATGCCGACTCCTACAAGGAGGGCAGGCCGACCCGCGAGTGGGCCGAGCTGCACGCCGGCTTCTACGCCGCGATCATCGCCCAGGCCACCCGGCATAACGGCAAGTTCGTCCGCTGTCTGACGTCCGGGGTGATGTGCGCCTTTCGTCACCCCGGCGACGCGCTCCAGGCCGCCATCGACATCCAGGAGCAGTTGCAGGAAAAACGGCGTTACCCCCTGCACGGTCTGGCCTGCGGCATCGGCATCGCCACCGGCGAGGTTTTCGCCCTGCACCTCACCGAGCACAAACGGAGCGATTATCTCGGTCTGGCCAGTGACCTGGCCCTGTTCTTGAGCGAACAGGCCAGGGGAAACGCCATCCTGCTGCACCACCCGGATCCCCACGATCCGCCGGATTTCCCGATCCGCTCCAAGGCCGGAGAGCTGGTTTCCCGCGCGCGGAGCGACTATTACCTCGAGTTGCCCTCCTTCCGCGTTGCCGGCATGAACGGGCCCGCCCGACGCTTCGCCATCCACTGGCAGTCCAACCCCGGCGAATACCTGGCCGCCTCGCCCATCGAACCGGTGCGGGGTACCCTGGAAGAGGATCCTGCCCAGGAGCGTCCCTATTTCGGCAAGGTGTCGGCCTTCAAGAAGGAGCGCGGTTTCGGCTTTATCCAGTACTACGCCGAGAATCACGAGTACCAGGAAATCTATTTTCACATGACCTACGTGATTCATCAGGTGCCGGTTTTCGAGAACGATCATGTGCTCTTCGTCATCAAGCCGGGCAAGGAGGGGCGTCCCCAGGCCTGTTCGGTGCTGGTGATGGGGAGTCGTCTGCAAGGGCGGGTCGAATCGTGTCAGGAGGACGGCTGCGGCCACATCTCGATCCGCGATCAGGAGGGCAAATCGATCCGTTTCTTCGCCCTTTCCCAGGAGGTGCTCTACGAGCGGTTGCGGGTCGATGACATCGTGGAGTTCACCGCCGGATCGGGTTCCGAATCCGAGGGGTTGATCGCCTTGCAGATCACCAAGCTCGGCGAGGCCAACCCGCAACCCGGCGATGTGGGCGAGGCGCTGGTGATCGGCTCGATCGAACAGGCGGTGGTGACCGTCTATTTCCCGGAAAAGGGGTATGGCTTCGCCAAGTGCAAGCGCAACAGCGTCTACATCCATGTTTCGGAGCTGACCGATCCCGAACATGTCCCCGGACCCGGCGACCACATCGAGTTCGAGGTCTATCCGGGCCGCAACGAGACCTATCGGGCCAACAACGTGCGGTTGGTCAAGAAAAAGGGTCTGGATCTGTGATCCAGCCGCCGCGTGCGCGCCACCGGATCGCGGGTTGGTTGATACTGGGCCTGCTGCTTCCCACGTCGGGGCGGGCGGAACCCGATCCGTCGTCCAGGCCCCCAGCCGGCCAGGAACGGCAACCGCGCACGGTCAACAAGGGTCGGGAGGAGCCCCAATCGATCGCCAGACCCCCGCGCACGGTCAACAAGGGTCGGGAGGAGCCCCAATCGTCGATCGCCAGACCCCCGCGGGATGAACCGGATCCCGGACACGACAGCGGGGAGGGGATCCATCCCCCGGAACGGCGCACCGGGGAGAGTCCGCGCGGCTGATTGTGCCGGAGTCGCGCATTCGATCCGCGCCGGCTGACCCTCCAGTTCCATCCGGGGAGACCCTCGCATGCGGCGCATCCTGAAAATCGGCGCCTGGATCCTGGCCATGGCCCTGCTGTCGGTGGTGGCCTCGTTGCAGACCATCGTCTCCTCGGAGCCGTTCAAGCGCCATCTGATCGCCGTTCTCGGTCACGATCTCCCCGGCGCGATCACCATCGATGCGCTCACCCTCGATTATGTCACCGGTCTGCAAGCCCGTCAGATCGCCTGGCGACTCGAAGAGCGCACCCTGTTCCAGCTCCAGGGGATCAGCCTGGCCATCGACTGGCCGGATCTCCTGCTCGGGCGACTCACGATCCGCGAAGTGCGCATCCATGGGGGACGTCTGGATCTCTCCGCCGCGCATCTGACCGGGGAGCCGGAGCCGTCATCCGAGGCGTCCACCCCGCCCACCCCCCATCCGGTGCTGGCCCCGGCCTGGATCGCCACCACCCTGCCGTTGCGACTCGCCATGCAATCCTTCGTGGTCGAGGATATCGACCTGGCCTATGAACCCATGCCCGGCGTGCGCCTGAGCGTGCGACAGCTGGCCATGCGGGCCGCCCTGCGCGTTGACCGGCAAGGAATGGATCTGACCGGTAAGATCACCATCGACGATCTGGCCTATGCGGATGGGAACGGCTCGGTGCATCTGCCGGTGAGCCTCGAGATGGATCTGGGCAACGAGAGCGGGCAAGGGGCGCGGCGCTCCACCCTGCGGTTGGGGAATCTGCTCACCGTGCCGCTGGATGCGCGGCTGACCCTCAACCGGCATCCCGCCGAGATCGATCTGTTGTTGCGGGCCGAACCGGTGGAGCTGGCCCCGCTGTTGGCCCTGGTGAAACCGTGGCTGCCCGACGACTGGCGCGCGGCGCGGCTGACCGGCAAGGGGGGCGGCGCATGGCGGTTTCAGGGGGTGCGCGACGACGACGGGTTGAGCGGTTCCGGAGAAGGGGCGTTGGAATTGACCGATCTGGATGCCCGGCTTCCCGGCGATCGGGAACGGGTGTTGGAGCGCGGCACGGCGCGGTTGACCATCTCCGGGATGCGGATTCAGGCGGGGGCCTGGCAGGGGATGCAGTCGGAGCTGCATGGGACCGCCGAGCGGCTGGTCACCCCCGAGGCCCAGGTCGGGAAAGGGTCGCTGTTGATGGGGGCCGAACACCGTGCGGATGGGTCGTTGGCCGGCCACGGACGCATCAAGGTGGAGCGGCTGCTTGTCGGTGGGGAGGGGGAGGGTGGCCGTCCGGTACGTTTTGAGACCAGGCTGTTGGCCGCCTTCGATCCGGAACGGGAACGCTTCTCCATCGACCGGCTGCTGGTGCGACTCGACGACATCGCCCGCATCGGCGGCAGGTTGGAATTGACCTCGGATGACCAGACCGACGGGGAACAAAGCCTCTCCGGAACCCTTTCCGCGACGGTGGATGGTCGCAAGCTGGCCGTGGCCCTGGCCCGTCTGCTGCCGGGCGGGGTTACGTTGTCGGTTTCGCCCGGGGAGAGCCGTCTCTCCCTGCACGGTCGCGCCACGTTGATGGCCAACCGTCTGCCGCGTCGCATCGCCCTGGGTGGTCTGGTCGATCTGGCGCCCGTGGCCTGGTCGGACGACGAGACCGGGGTGGGGGGTCGGCTCGAGCGGTTGAAGTTGGCCTGGAAGGCGCATCGGCCCGTGGTGGATGGTCCGGTCGAGGGGGTGGTGAAGGGGACGATCGGCCTCGCGGAGCCGCGCGCGGGAGCCGATCTGACCAGCGAGGAGGCCGAAATCATCCTTGCGGGTCGGGGTCGGCTGCTGCCGGAGAGCGGTGCCTGGGAGGGTAGGGCGCGGTTCGATGGGCATCTGGAGAAACCGGTCTTCGTGGCGGATATCCGCATGGATCGGTTCACCGGTGTGCTGGAGACCGAGGCCAGGGGCACCTTCACGCCCGATGCACCCCTCGGGGATGCGGTGGTGAGCCAATCCTGGAGCGGGGTTGGTCGGAAGGTGTCGGTTCGGGATGGGGATTACCAGTGGCTGTGGCCCGATTTTCACTGGTCGGCGCGCGCCTTGAGCGAGCTGAACAGCGGATTGCATCGGCTCGACTCTCTCGCGATCGATGCCGAAGGGGCCCTGACGGCACGCCTGAGCGGAGAGTATCGGAGCGAGGAGGATTTTCTGCGGCTGACCGGTGGCCTGGAGCGGCTGGAGTTGGGTCGGTTGGCTTTGCTGGCCAGCGACGAGGGGGGAGCCGGGGCTACGCATCAGCCGTTTTCGGGGCACGTGGCGGTGAAGGTCGATCTGGAGGGGAGACCGGGGTCGCTCAAGGGGTGGAGTCGCGAGGCGCCTCCACCGTTGCGGCTGGCATTGACCGCCTCGGCATCCGGGGTGGAGGGACGCTGGGGAAACGCGCGGTTGACCGGAGGCAAGGGGAACGTGAACCTTCGTTTCGCCCCGGAGCCGGGACAGGGTGTGACCCTGCGCGCGGATCTGCACGCCGGGCGCTGGGAGCGGCCCGAGGCCCCCGCGCATGTTCAAGATGGGGGAAATCCATCCGCACCCCTCGATCCGGGCGCTCCCTGGCGGGAGTTCCACGGCATTGCGCTGGAACAGGCCCGTTTGGAGTTCGAGCTGGTGGGACGGGATCCGGATCACTGGCGGCTGAACCGTCTCAAGGGGGGCTTGCCCGGTCTGGAGGCGGAGCTGCATGGCGAGGTTTCCGGGCTTTCCGGGCTGCTCGATCCCCGCGAGCTGCGCCTTCCCGAACGCCTGGCCGGATTGTTCGTGGACCTGACCGGGCGGGCGCGGGCCGATCTGGAACGGGCCAATCCGGTTTTGGCCACGTTGGAAACGCGCGGAACCGGGCGCGGGGAGCTGGAGTGGAGTCTGTTCAAGGCGGTCAATGGTCCCTTCGTCACCCGTTTTCTGGTTTCGCCGCGGGAGCTGGGGGTAACGCGGGGGGATCTGGTTTTGAGCGGCATGACCGGAACCCTGATCGCGAACAAAAGCACCTGGACCGATCCCAAGCAGGTGCCGGTGAAGGCAAAGGCACGACGCGCCTTCGCCTTGGAGCGGATCGCCTCCCCCTTGACCAGCGGCATCGAGGGACGGCGGCTGAACATCGAACGCCTGGAGCTGGCCGGGGTGCGTGCCGAGAAGATCACCATGGAGCTGAGCTACCAGGAGGGGCAGTTGCGCGGTCAGAACCTGCGGCTGGATCTCCTGGGAGGCACCATTGCCGGGAATGTTCTCCTGGAGGGGAGCAAGCCGGCGCGCATGGATGCCCTGCTCGAAGGGGTGGAGGTGGATCTGAACCGTCTGCTGCCCGCCGAGGCGGGGATCGTGGGAGATGGTCAGGTCGATTTCATCGCCCGGCTGGCGTTGCGTTTCGACAAGGAGAGCGGCAGGTTGGATCTGGGACGCAGCGAGGCGGGTATTCTGTTCACCCGCATCGGCAAGGAGGCGTTGGATCGGCTGTTGCGTTTTCTCGATCCCAAGGAGAGCAATCCCGCCTTGAGCAATGCCCGATCCAAGGTGTCGTATGCCAATCCGTCGCAAATGAACTTGCAATTGACCAAGGGAACCATCAAGCTCAAGATCGATTTTCGCGAGGGGATGGTCTCGAGCCTGAATCTGGAGCGGATTCCGTTGGGCGTGCTCGGTCAGTTCGAGCAGATCCAGCAGGATCTGGCCCCGGTGGAGAATCTGGCACGTCTGTTGGAGTGGATCGGCATGACCCATCTGGAGGTGGAAACCCGTGACGCCACCGCGCCGTAGAGTGTGGTTGATGTTGGGCTGGTCGCTGTTGGTGACCGGCTGCGGCGGACCGTTGCTCGAGGTGACGGTGGTGGACGAGCGCACCGCGTTGGAGAATCAGGTTCTCGGCAGTTATGCCGAGTTGCAGCGCGAGGTGATGCTGTTGACCTCGGTGCGCGCCATCGATTCCCAGGGGCGGTTGGCACGACAGATCCCCCGTACCCCGGAGTATCGGGCGGTGTTGCGTGCCTTGCAGCGTCAGGCTTTCAACCGCGATGATCTGGATCACTTCCGCAAGATCGGCGTGATCGGCGAAAACAATCAGGGCGGGGTGACGGTGCGGGAGGTGGAGCAACTCTCCGCCGAGGCCCGGACTCTCGCGCGGCGTTTGGTGGAGGAGGAGAATCAGGATCGCGCGGCCATCTGGGAGCGGTTGATTCTGGCCGAGGAGGGATTGGTGGAGGCGGATCTGCCCAGGGTGCGGGGGATCTTCGCGACGATGAACCGCGATCAGGCCAGCCCAGGGGCGTGGATCCAGCTGCCGGATGGGGGTTGGCGGATGAAGGAAGGGTCCGGGAACGAGCCGGAGCGCGCGCCTGGGCCTTGAGGGTGGTGTTGAAATCCGGACCGTGGAATGCCGAAGTGGCATGCCAAAAGGGAGGTTCACGGTCGAGGTGGGCCTGCCCTCATCAGGCCGCGCCGGTCTGTTACACCCCTCCGGCGCAGAGATAAAAAAAACTGGGAAGGTTTCACCTCCGGGTCTCTTCGCGGGTCGTGAGGTAACGCAATCTCACCCGTCCAGGAGATGCGCCTTCCCGCCCCACCTCCGCAGCAAACTTGCCCGCCCGCTCATTCACGTCCTTGTTGATGTCTGGTTTTACAAGAAATCGCTACAATGCGTTTACGCTTGGGGGTGGTTTTTTTTGTCGTCCAACCAGGGAAACGCGCTCCTGGTGCGTCTGATGCATCGTGCTGGCCACACATCCGGGTCAATCATCTCGGACCGACGCACCGCCCGTTCGATGGTCCGGCGGTTCAGACCCAGCTTTGAGGCGGTGTCCTGGACGAAGGATGGAGCTGGTGTTTCGCCGTTCCCTGCCAGAACGACATGAGTGTCGTTCTGGTCCAACCTGCTGGCTCCAGCGATCCGAACGCCGCCACTCTTCGTCTCCGGATACTTCTCCAAGAGCCGCTTCCTCCGCGCGAAGTGCTCGGCGCGCTCCAGGATGGACAAGCCACGTTCATCCGCGATGCTCTTGGGGGCGGACGTTGGTTCGCTTCTCATGCTGCGCAAATTGGGTATCGGTCACGGACATGGCGTGATTCCTTGGTTTGCGGCGGATGTGTGTGGAGGGTTGCCAGAAACCTCAATCTACACCCGAATCTACACACACAAAACAGGGATGTCTATACACATCCCTGGAATCCCGTTGGAAACAAAGAAGCCAGCAACTGTTTAATTTTGCTGGCTTCTTGTAAGATCTTGGAATTCTTTGGAACTCAATGTGGTGCCCGTGCCCGGAATCGAACCGGGACGGCCTTACGGCCAGCGGATTTTAAGTCCGATGCGTCTACCTGTTCCGCCACGCGGGCAAGGCGTGCTCCCGCATCTTGGGCGGGACAATCTTTTCCAGGCGATTCGAATCTTCCCGGACGATCGGGGAGATTGGGATTCCAGACCATCCGGAAGCTAAACCGCGTCTATTTTTGAGATGCGTCGTTTCCCGCAAGGCCACCGGGGGAGAACCCCCTCACCCCCCAACCGTGGACCCCCCTTACGGGAGTTCCACGGTAAACTTGTCTGATGGGGGGAGAACCCCCTCACCCCCCAACCGTGGACCTCCCTTACACGGGAATTCCACGGTAAAAAGCGGAAACGAAGCTCGCGAAGGCTGGGCGCGGCGCATTTTTCGCAAAGGAGGCGAAAAAGGCTTCTTTGAGAAGAGCGCGCTCAAGTCAAAAGCAACGTCCCAAGGGCTTTGCCCTTGAATCCCATCAGGTGGATAATCCCCCTGGACCCTTGATCATGGAACTACGTGTCTCGTGATGGTTGCGGTTTAATCGCGGATCGTCAATTCCTGTTGTTCCATGCGGTCATTGTGGGCCAGAAAGCCGTTGATCTCCAGCCGTCCGTCGGTCTGCATGCCGACGATCAACAGCAGGGCATCCGGATAGGTAGCCAACTCCCGATCCAGCGATGAAGGTTGCGCCGGGCCGCGCGGATGGCTGTGGTAGATGGCCACCACCTCCTGACCCTGCTCGCGCAGGCTCCGGAACAGTCGGATCTGCTCTTCGGGATTCGCCAGAAAACTCCGGTCGTCCCCGGCGATGTTGGTCAGCGGATGCCACGCCGTCGCCTCCCGTCCCTGGCCGGAGAGCACGCCCACACACTCCTTCGGCAGCATGCGCTGCGCATGGGCGAAAATCTTGTTGACCAGAGTTCGGGAGATGATCCACATCGTCGAGCGCGTGCGGTCCAGGTGACCATTCATAAAGAAAATGATACAATGGGAGGAACACAAATCGCACCCCCCGACCCAGGAACTCTCTTACGAGACTTCCTGGGTAAAATAGTGTAACCTGATGAAAAAATCAACCGCCGGTCCGCCAAGCCGCGTGCTTGAGTCTCTCCGGCATGATGGGGTTTCGCGACGTTTCATGAAAGTCTATCTGCAACGACCCAATCCGATCACGGGCGTGGTGCTTTTCTATTCGCTCCAGATCCAGCGCGATCTTCTGGGCCGCTGGCACGTCATGCGCGAATGGGGACGTTCCGGTTCGTCGGGCACGTTGCGTCAAACCCCTTACAATGCTTATGAACTGGCCATGGAAGCCATGCTCGCCCTGGAGTCCGAACTGCTCGACAAGGGCTATCGGGTCATGATGCGCGAAGGGATGAGCCTGGCCATGGCGGGATTGTTGTCCAACAGGGAGTCCGATCGATGACGCGTGTGCATGAGATCCTGGAAACCGGTCCGCTTCAGGTCAACTGTCAGATTCTTGGCGACCCGACCCGAGGCGAGGCCCTGGTCGTGGATCCGGGCGGGGATGCCAAACGTATCCTGGCCCGCGCCCAGGCCTTGAAGCTCAAAATCACCCACATCCTCGCCACCCACGGCCATTTCGACCACATCGGCGGCGTGAGCGAACTCAAACAACTCACCGGCGCCGCCTTCTGGATCCACGACAAGGATCGACCGTTGGTCGAAGGCGCGGCCCGACATGCCGCCACCTGGGGCTTGCCTTTCGGACCGGTGCCGACCGTCGATGGCTCCTTTGCCGATGGCCAGACCCTGACCATTGCCGGACTCTCCCTGGAGGTGATCCATACGCCGGGTCATACGCCGGGTGGGGTCTGTTTTCGCTGCGGCGAGGATCTGATCGTCGGGGATACGCTCTTTGCCGGCTCCATCGGACGTACCGATTTGCCCGGCGGTGATTACGACACGTTGATGGACTCCCTTCAGAACCGTCTGCTTTCTCTCGACGACGGCCTGAAGTGTCACCCCGGTCACGGCCCCTCGACCACCCTGGGACGGGAGCGGCGGGTCAATCCGTTTCTCAACGGTTCGTTCTGAGCCGCTTCTGCCAGGGCGCCGTCCTGCCCCACAAGCAATCCAACCGCGATCGTCGGACCTGGCTGGGAGGATACCTTCCCGGTTGGGTGCGGTTTGCCTTGAGAACACAATCCATTCGGTAACGGTTCAGCACCCCCACGATCGCAGGGGACGGGGGACCGCGAGGTCCCCGGCAGAGGTTCGGAGACGGACTCGTAAGGGAGGTGCACGGTTGGGGGGTGAGGGGGTTCTCCCCCCATCATGCCAGTTTGGAAACGAAGCTCGTATTTGGCACGGTGGCCTTGCGGGAAACGACTTGTTGTTCTGACAGGCAATTCGCCATGAGTCGTTGCCCAAAAGCGGCAACGACTCATGGCACATGAGACGGCGCGCGCTTGCGCGATTTTTCGCAAAAGACGCGAAAAATCGCTTATCGTGAAAAGCGCGCGAAAGACAAAGCCAACAGAAAAGGAAGAGTCAAAGACCAAACCTCAGGGCTTCGCCCCGAACCCCACCAGGGGCCATTGGCCCCTGGACCCCGCCAACTTGTAGGGGGTCGAACCATGCTCTCAGGAGCACCCCTTCACCCTCCATCCCATGGCCCTCCCTTCAGGCGGTCCACGGTCAACGAATGGGCCATCCATGGCCCACATCGAACTCCGATACTCAACCAGCCGCCTCTCAGATGTCGCAAACCACGCCACCGATGGCGCTGCCAATGATCTGGGAAACGCGGGGACGCTCGCTCTGAGCCATCTCATGGGTCGCGAAGGGCCCCACCCGAACCTGGAGCAGTTCGACGGTGGCGTCGTTCTGCTTGGCGGGCACCGACTTCACGGAAACGTTGTCGATACCGTTCTTCTTCAGCACATCCTGGGCGGAATGGACATTGTGCTCCTTCTGGAAGGAGCCCACATGCACGAAGCAGGTGCCGCTCCGGGCGGAAACCGCATCCTTGGTGGTGGCGGAGACCGGTTGCACGTCAGGCTTGGCTTCGCTCTTGGAAAGGGTGGCGGCGGGTTGAGCTTCGCTCTTGCTGGTCTTGGCCGGAGCCGCGGCAGGCTTGTCGGCCTGAGCGGCAGGCTTCCCGGCGGCGCTGGCGCGGGGCAGATTCAGCTGTCCGAGCATGTCGTTGAGATACTTTTCGCCGTTGTGCTCGAAGCCCGCCAGGAAGCCGGGGGCCATGTAGCGCTGGAGATCCTCGCTCTTGTCCACGGCCAGGGAGAGATTGCGCAGATACTCCACGCCGTCGTTGCGCTCCTTGAGACCATGGAACAGGGCCTTGCCCACCTTGAAGCCGACGGCTTGCAGCGCCCGGCGATAGTTGCGCAGATAGATCTCCTCGGCGGAAAAGATCCGGAACGCCAACTTGTCGGTATCCGAGGCCTCGCTGGCATGGTTGGCGTAGAACTGACCTTCCAGCTCCTTGGTCATGAAGTTGTCGGTCCGGGTGTAGGAAAGCTCGTAACCGGTGATGGGGGCGTTCGGGCAGATCACCGTCTTGGCCAGATCCTCGGCGGAGGCCACATGCTTCTGGCTCACGGCGGGCATCTCCTTGGCCATTTCGGCCAGGGTCCGTTTCATGGACTCCCGATAGCCGCAGACGAAGCCGTTCTGGAAGGATTGACGATCCGCCGGTGAACCGGTGATCAGCAGCTCTTCGAACAGTTCCAGCATCGCCACGGCGTGGGCATTGGTCTCCTTGAGGAGGGTGTCGAACTTGCCCTGGTAGGAACCGGAACGATCCAGATTGATCTGGAAGAACTTTTTGGGCCACTGGGCATAGCCGACGCCGATTTCGCGGCCAATTTCACCGGCGGCGGTGGAGACGTGATAACCCAGAACGTCATCCGCGTCGAGCCGGGCATAGCTGGTCCGGAAACAGGAGTTGAACTTGGTGCGCAGCTCCTGGGTCACGCCGAAATAGAAGCGTCCCAACGGGGTCGGCTGGGTCGCGGCATTCATCTCCCCGGTGCGCAGGAACTGAACGAACTCCGGATTCACCTGGTGCTTGCCATGCATGTTGCCGTTGCCGTTGCGCAGTTTGGCGCCCCAGAAGTCGCCGGCGCGACAGAAAGAGCCGACATCCATCTTGATGAGGAATTCGGTGTTCTCATGGGTGCTGACCAGGGTCCGCTCCATGGAGTCGTGCTGATTCAGGGCATGACCCGCCGGAGGATTCGTGCCGCAGCCGCCGAGCAACAGCAGCATGGCCACACCATACAAGGATTTCTTGACGGTCGATTTCGTAAGTTCCATCGATTTCTCCTAAAATGCTGACTTGAACTGGAAACCCGCGGGCTCCAGGATGTTGAATGAACGTCTGCCCTGGCAGATCATGCCATGGAGATCAGCGGATGGTATCGCTCTCCCGGATGGTGTAATGGCCGGAGAGCGCATGGATCTCCACCCGCCGGTTGGACTCCTGACGATTCTTGCTCTGAATCAGATTGTAAGCGACGGGGCGGGTGGCGCCATATCCGACGGTGTTCAACTGGGCCGGTTTGATGCCCTGACGCAGCAGGAAGGCACGCACTTCCTGAGCGCGACGGTTGGAGAGCGTGACGTTGCCGGCGGCGGTACCGCTTTCGTCGGCATGGCCCTGGATCTGGAACCGCACGCCGCCATTGGCCTTGATGACCGCGGCCAGCTCCTTGAGAGCCTTGGCCTGGGCCGTGCCGATGACCGCGCTGCCGTGCGCGAAGGTGACCACCGACTTGGCGGTCAGGCTGCATCCGGCCATATCCACCTTGTCGCCCCTCGGGGTGGCCTGGCACTTGTCCGCGCCATCGATCACGCCATCGGAGTCCTTGTCCATCGGGCAGCCGAAGGAGTCCACCGGCACGCCGGCAGGGGTGTTCGCGCAGTCATCCTTGTAGTCCGGCACGCCGTCCCGGTCGGAATCCAGGGGACAGCCGTGCATGTCAACCTTGGCCAGGGCAGGGGTGTCGGAGCAGCGATCGTTGACATCGGCCACACCATCATGGTCGGCGTCGGGGACGGCAGCGCAGCCGTAGCGGTCTACCGGAGTGTTTGGCACGGAAGGTGCTTGGCAATAGAAACCGACATGATGCCATCCCTTGTGCCAGGTGTAGGAATGGCTCTCGTGCGCCATGGCGGAGCCGGCAGACAAGAGAAGTCCTCCCAATGCCGTCAAGGTTGCGACTGCTTTCAAGTTCATTGAATCCTCCATGTTTGTTTGTGAGTCACGGTTGATCCTGCGCTGGTGTGCCAAATGCAAAAACAACAATCGAATCCCAAGAAGGATTTGCAAAAGGCAAACATTTCAACATTATGTATTTCGTTGAAGACAAGCCATCTATCGATTGGTTATATATACAATATCAGCAAACCCTTATAATTCTCCGTGCCATCTTGAATGCGGCAAGCCGCGCAGACAGGGACAAGGTGTTGCCGTCACCTTCATGGTGGCGGATATGGAAAGATGGAGATCAAGACGCCAGAAGCGCCATGGATCGGTCAAAGCCGGTTCCAGGGTTTCGCGTCATGCACTTTTCTTGAACATGCGGGACAGGCTGCCGAATCACCTCAGGCCGTGCGCACGCATGAAGGGTTGTGTACAACCTTTCGAAACCATTTCTGAACAGTTATTCACAGGGCTGTTCATACCTTTTCGATTCATGACAGATCTATCACTTATCAAAATCCACGTCAAGCCCCTATGGTTTCGGATCATCCTTAAAACATTCCGATCGCGCATGGCGTACCTTCTGACCAGACAGGGAGTCGTCCAGGTCGGCTGGCGCACGGGTCACGATCCCGGAAAATGCGGGGTTTGACGTGGTTTGTCCGTGAATTCCCGGGTGGCGGACGTTCGGACCCGGCCATCACGCCGCGTCCGGACGCCTCGCCCTCCCGTTCTCGCCGCCATCCCCTCACGCATCCTTCAAGGCCATCAACTCGGCATTGGCATAACGCAGCCGGTGCGACAACGCCCGCGCCAGACGGCTGAAAACGTGGTGTCCCAACACCGGATGGCTCTTGGCCACCTCCTCGAAACGCTTGCGCGAGATGATGTACAGTTCGGTCGGCGTATCGACCACCGCGTCCGTGGAGCGGTGACCGCGATCCAGGAACGCCATGTCACCGAAGAAATGTCCACGCCCGAACACCGCCAGGGTGAGGATCTTGCCGCTCGGCAACGGCAGCACCATGCGCACCTGGCCGCGCCGGATCAGATAGATCTCGTCCCCCTCGTCGCCGCGGTTGAACACCTTGTCGCCCGCGTCGTAGCTGCGCTCCTCGGTGGAGGAGGAGAGGATCTCCAGGCTCCCCTCGTCGAGCAGACCGCGCAACAGCGGGATATCGTTCAGATTCATCATCCGGGTTTCGCCGGTCTTGAGCTTGCGGTTCTCCTCGATCAGATAATCTTCCACCCACTCCATGGCCGCGTCCAGATCCGGATAGAGCTTGATGTTGTCGCCATGGGAGAGCAATCCGGTCTGTTCGAAGTAGGTGCCCAGATCCAGCCCGGTGGGCAGGGAGGTGGGCAGTTCGCTGAAGATCAGGTAGGCATCCCGCTCCTTGAGCATGGCGCCGATCTGGGTGAGCATGCGGATGCCGGTGAAATCCACCGACTGCACATGACGCATGTCGAGGATCAGGAAGCGACAGCTCTTGATGTCGGCCTCGAGGCTGGTGAACAACTGGTCCGTGGTGCCGAAGAAGAGATTTCCCTGCAACTCGACGATGGTGCTCACCGTGCCGTTGGCGGCGAGGATCTCCTTCTCTTCCAGCAGGCGGACCCGTTTGGAGGAGACCCGATCCCCGTGGCGACGGCGCCGCACCACCGAGCTGCGCACCTGTTCACGCAGGAACAGCACCACCGCGAAGCCGATGCCGGCCCCGGCGGCGGCGATGAGGTTGAAGGCCACCGCCACCAACACCACCGCCAGGATCACGAAGAAGTCGAGCACCGTGGAGCGCTGTTTGAGCAGCGCAAGACTGTGCCAGTCAACCATGCGATAGGCGACCACCATCAGGATGCCGGCCAGGGCGGCGATCGGCACCCAGCCGATCAGTTTGGCGAACAGCAGCAGCACGATCAGGGAGAATACCCCTTCCAGCAGACCCGACAGGCGGGTCTGACCGCCGCTGTTGATGCTGACCAGGGTGGCGCCCATGGTGCCGGCGCCGGGCATGCCGCCGACCACGGCGGTCAAGAGGTTGCCGACCCCCTGACCGATCAGGGTGCGGTTGGAGTCATGCCGGGTGCGGGTGAGGGCATCGACCACCACGCAGGTTTTCAGGGTGTCGATGGAGAGCAGCACCGACAGGGTGATGGCCGGGACGAGGATGGCGGCGAAATCCTTGATGCCCATTTTCTCGACCGCGTTCCAGCGCTCCTCCATGCCGTGGCTCATGGCGGTGAAATCGACGTCGATGGGACCGATGAGGAGTTTGTTGTCGGTCAGTTGCAGGAGTTCCGGACGGGCCAGGGCAATGACGAAATAGGTGATCATGCCGGCCATCAGGCCGATGATCGGGGCCGGGATCACCTTGGTGATGCGTGCCGCCTGGCTCATGCCGATGATGGTGACGATGCCGACGACGATGCCGGTCCACTGCCAGAGCGCGGGATCGAAGAGCCCCTGCATGACCGGGGTTCCCTTGGGCAGGCCAAACAGTTTCGGGATCTGGCTCAGAAAGATCAGCATGCCCACGCCGCTTAAGTAACCCGAGACCACGGGGTAGGGGATGAATTTGATCACCTTGCCGCCGCCGAGCACCCCGAAGAGCACCTGGAGCACGCCGGAGAGCAGGCCGACGATGGCGATGAGCAGCAGGATCTGTTCCGGGGCGAGGGCCGAGAGGTTCTGGTTGCCGGCCAGAAGCTCCACGCACAGGGCCGAAAGCACCGCGGCGGCGGGGGCGCAGGGTGCGGTGATCAGGCGTGGCGCACCGCCGATGGCCGGGGCCACCAGGCCGAGGATCACGGTGCCGATCACCCCGGCCATGGCGCCGACCCCGAGGTAGCTGCCGCCGAGCGGGGTGAAGCTCACCACGCCGTAGGCGATGGCGGAGGGCAGGGCCACCAGCATGGCGGCCAGACCGCCCCAGATATCTCCCGCGAGTTTGTTGGTCGTTGCCATGATCGGAATCTCCTTGAATCAGGCTTTGGGTTTGCGAGAACGGACGGGACGAAGTTTGTGTTCCAGGAACTGAATGATCTTGCCGGCCACGTCGATGCCCGTGGCCTTTTCGACCCCCTCGAGGCCGGGGGAGGAGTTGATTTCCATGACCAGAGGGCCGCGGTTGGAGCGCAACAGGTCCACGCCGGCCACATTCAGCCCCATCAGGCGGGCGGCGCGCACGGCGGTCTGGCGCTCTTGCGGGGTGATGCGGATCGGCAGGGCCTGGCCGCCCCGGTGGAGGTTGGAGCGGAAATCCTCGCCATGGCCCTGACGCATCATCGAGGCCACCACCCGTTCGCCCACCACCAGACAACGGATGTCGGCGGATTTGGCCTCCTGGATGTACTCCTGGACCAGGATGTTGGCATCCATGCCGCGAAAGGCCTCGATCATGCTTTTGGCGGAACGGTGGGTTTCGGCCAGCACCACGCCGATCCCCTGGGTCCCTTCGAGCAGCTTGATCACCACCGGCGCGCCGCCGACCATCTGGATCAGGTCATCGGTGAACTGGGTGGCGTGGGCGAAGCCGGTCACCGGCAGTCCGATGCCGGCCCCGGCCAGCAGTTGCAGACAGCGCAGCTTGTCGCGGGATTTGGCGATCGATTCGCTGCCGTTGAGGGGATAGACCCCCATCATCTCCAGTTGATTGAGCACCGCCAACCCGTAGAAGGTGATCGAGGCGCCGATGCGCGGGATCACGGCGTCGAAGCCGGTCAACTCCTTGCCTCCGTAACGGATGCGCGGCTGATTGGGGCAGATGTTCATGTAGATTTTCAAGGTGTCGATGATTTCGATCTCGTGACCGCGTTCGCGCGCCGCTTCCACCAGCCGCTTGTGGGAATAGAGATTCGGATTGCGGGCCAGGATGGCGATTTTCATGGTTCCGCCTCCTTGTTACGGTCGGGGGGCGAGGGGGTTCTTCCCCCATCGTGCGGGGTGCGCGACAAAAGGAACGAGCAGCCCGGATCCACCAGGAACTTGCCGCGCACCGCGGTACGTCCGATCAGCATACGAAAGCCCATGGGCGCGCGATCGGTGAGGGTGATTTCCACCTCGCAATCCCGTTCGCCGAGCTGGACACGGGTGCGGATCACGAAGCGTTGTTCGGTATGGCCGCCGGAGCTGACCACGGTGCGGGAGTCCACCAGCGGGGCTTCGCAGAAGATCTCCGGCTTGCTTTTGCGTTGCACCGGATGGAGCTTGAAGCGGACGAAGGCCCCCTCGGGCCGTTCGACGAGGTGGGGATCCAGGGCGTGCAACGCCGAGGTGCGGGCACCGGTGTCGATCTTGCATTTGATCCGCTCCACCCCCATCTCCGGCAGGGCGACCCACTCGCGCCAGCCGATGATTTGCGGCTTCTTGACGCATGGGGAGGGGAGTTTGCGTGCGGTGGCCATGGCCATCACCCCTCGAAACCACCATGTTCGGGTTTCAGATCCCGTTCCATCAGATCGCGCACCGCGTCGAGCGGGGCGCGTCCCTCGTACAGGATGCCATGCACCGCGCGGGTGATCGGCAGGTCGAGATCGAGTTTTTCGGCCAGACGGCGCACCCCCTCCACGGTGCGCACCCCTTCGGCGATTTCGTGGGTTCCGCGCTGAATCGACTCCAACGGTTCGCCGCGTCCGATGCGCACCCCCACGCTCCGGTTGCGGGAGAGGTCCGAGGTGGCGGTCAGGAGCAGGTCGCCGAGTCCGGAGAGTCCGGCGAAGGTCTCGGGGCGGGCGCCGAGTTTGATGCCCAGGCGCAGCATTTCGTTCAAGCCGCGGGTGATCAGCGCCGCGCGGGCGCTGTGTCCCATGCCGAGTCCGTCGGAGATCCCCGCCGCGAGCGCCATGACGTTCTTCAACGCTCCGCCCAGCTCCAGACCGATCACGTCATCGGTGGAGTAGGTGCGAAACCACGGGGTATGGAAGAGTTTTTGCACCCGTTCCACCCGTTCGGGATCCCCGCCGGCGATGGCCACCGCCGCCGGAAGACGCATGATGGTGTCGCGGGCGAACGACGGTCCGGACAAAAAGCAGCTTTTGCCTCCCAGCTCCGCGCCCAGAATGTCCACATGAATTTCGGACAACAGGGTCATGGTGGCCGCCTCGACCCCCTTGCTGGCCGAGACGAACAGGGTCTCCGGGGTAACCGACTCCCGCAACGCGGTCAGGATCCCCCGCGTGAACTGGGTCGGAACCACCATCACCAGAATGGCGTGTTCTCGGGCCGTCCGGTGCAGATCCGTGGTGGCGACGATGTTGCCCGGCAGTTGGAACTCCGGCAGGAAGAGCGGATTGCGCTGGTCCCGGTTGATCCCTTCGGCCACCTCCGGCTCGTGGCACCAGAGGGTGACGCGCGGCAGCTTGCTCGCCAGCACCGTGGCCAGGGCCGTGCCCCAGGATCCCGCGCCGATGACCGCTGTTGATGTCGTATCCATGATTCACCATCCCATTCAGAACCCACGTCCGGCGGACCGCGAACAGCCGTGCTTTTCCGTCCCTCAAGCCCTTTGGTCCGCCAACCCTTCGATGGGCCAACGCGCACGCGCGTTCAACATCCATCCATCCCTCTGCCCGGCCAGGAACCGGCGTGCCCCGGCCAGGCCGATCATCGCGCCGTTGTCGGTGCAGAGCGCCAGCGGCGGGAAGTAGACGCGCACCGATTGCCTTTCGGCCCGTTCCGCCAGCATTTCGCGCAACCGATGGTTGGCCCCCACGCCCCCGGCCACGATCAGGCGGCGCTCCCCGCTCTCCCGGCAGGCAGCCAGCGACTTGGTGACCAGCACATCGACGATCGCCTCCTGATACGAGGCGGCCACGTCGCGCCGCCATCCGGCGTCCGTCTGCTTGTCCGGATGGTGGCCCAGAAAGGTGCGCAGCGCGGTCTTCAAGCCGGAGAAGGAGAGATCCAGTTGCGTGCGTCCCGGCATGGCGCGGGGAAAGGGGATGGCGGACCGATCCCCGCCCTCGGCCAGCGCGGCGATCGCCGGTCCGCCCGGATAGCCCAGTCCCAGCAGTCGGGCCCCCTTGTCGAAGGCCTCGCCCACCGCATCGTCGCGGGTGCGACCCAGAACCCGGTAATCCCCGAACCCGCGCGCGTGTACCAACAACGTATGGCCGCCCGACACCAACAGCGCCACGAAGGGAAAAGCCATGTCACCCGCGTTCGGATCCAGAAACGGGCTCATCAGATGCCCTTCCATGTGGTGTACGCCGACCAGCGGGCGATCCAGGGCCATGGCCAGCCCCTTGGCCGCGGCCATGCCGGTCAACAAGCCCCCGATCAGTCCCGGTCCGGCGGTCACCGCCACGCAGTCCAGGGCGGAAGGTTCGACCCCGGCCAAGCGCAACGCCTGATCGATCACTGGTTGGACGTTGCGGATGTGGGCGCGACTGGCCAGCTCCGGCACCACCCCACCGTAACGGGCATGCACCTCCACCTGACCATGCACCACGTTGGAGAGCAGGCGCGGACGCGCCGTCGCCGCCATCCCATCCAGCTCCACCACGGCGGCGGCGGTCTCGTCGCAACTGCTTTCGATGCCCAGAATCCGCATGATCCTTGTCCTTGTGACCTGTTTTATGCCATGGTGATCAGGATACTCCCTTTTACCGGGGATGTCTCGTAAGAGACTTCCCCGGTGGGGGGCGAGGGGGTTCTCCCCCCATGTTGCCAATCCACCGGGGATGTTTCGCAAGAGACTTCCCCGGTGGGGGGCGAGGGGGTTCTCCCCCCATGTTGCCAATCCACCGGGGATGTTTCGCAAGAGACTTCCCCGGTGGGGGGCGAGGGGGTTCTCCCCCCATGTTGCCAATCCACCGGGGATGTTTCGCAAGAGACTTCCCCGGTGGGGGGCGAGGGGGTTCTCCCCCCATGTCGCGATGTCACCTTTCACCATCGATGCCATGTGTTGGGATCGAAAGATTCGAGCGGAAACATGAATACCACCCTCAAGATCGGCACGCGCGGCAGTGCCCTGGCGCTCTGGCAGGCCCGTTGGGTCCAGTCCCGGCTGGAATCCATTCATCCGGGTCTCAAGGCGGAGCTGGTCATCATCAAGACCCGGGGCGATATCATCCTGGATGTGCCGCTGGCCAAGGTCGGCGGCAAGGGGCTGTTCGTCAAGGAACTGGAAGAGGCGCTGCTCGATGGGCGCGTCGATCTGGCGGTCCACTCGATGAAGGATGTACCGGCGGAGTTTCCCGAAGGGTTGGGCATTGCCGCGATTCTGGAACGCGAAGATCCCCGCGACGTGCTGCTTTCGGTGCGTTACGCGGGTTTGAGCGATCTGCCCCATGGGGCGCGGGTCGGCTCCTCGTCGTTGCGCCGTCAGTGCCAATTGCTGCACGAACGCCCGGATTTGCGGATCGAATCCCTGCGCGGCAATGTCAACACCCGCATCGCCAAGCTCGAATCCGGCCAGTTCGAGGCCATCGTGCTGGCCGCCGCCGGGGTGAAGCGGTTGGGACTTCTGGAGCGGGTGGTGGAGTATTTCGCGCCGGAGCGGATCATTCCCGCCAATGGCCAGGGCGCGGTGGGGATCGAGTGCCGTCTGGACGACGCGGCCACCCGGCGGTGGCTCGAGCCGCTGAACCATCCGGAAACCCGTACCGCGGTGCGGGCCGAGCGGGCTTTCCTGCATGAGCTGGAGGGGGGGTGTCAGGTGCCGATCGCCGGTTTCGCGCGGCTGGAGGGCGAGCGTCTGGTGATGGCCGGTCGGGTCGGCTCGTTGGATGGCCGGGAGTTGATCACCCGAGACGTGAGCGGTGATCCCGAGGAGCCGGAGGCGCTGGGGCGCGCCCTGGCCCGTGAGTTGATCAGCCTGGGCGCCGATCGTCTGCTGGCCGCGCCGATGACGGGGAGTTGATCTGTACCCGACTGGGAATGGATCGCCTTGACTGTTGAAAAAAGAGTAGAGAGTCTGATGGCCAGAATGTCTGGTGATGAATCATAAGTAAACCCCCGGCTCTGCCGGGGGACTCACAAAGTTTGACATTTCCGGGAATATTCCATGGTTTGATGGCCTTTTGGTCGTGCGTGCCTCAGCGCCTGGAGACATGGGGCTGGGACGAACTCAAGACTTTGAAAATTCCTCGGACTGCTTTTCAACGGTTGCGAAAAGGCCCTTTTGAGGGGCCAGCAATCGAAAGCCCCCGGCTCTGCCGGGGGATCATTCCTTATAATCAATAATGGCTGCCCATTCCTTTGATGACGAATCCAAAGGCATGCGCATCCTGCCAGGGCGGATCGGAAAGCGAGTCAGGCTACCCAGCGCGGATAGGCTTGGCGCAACGCCGCGAAATCCGCGCAGGCCGCCAACTCTTGGAGCAGTGCCAGCATGCCCGCCAGGGAGGGGCCACGCCTGGAGCCGACCGCCACCTTGAAAAAGCCGCGCATCTGCCCGTCCGGATAGGGAAAGCTGTTCTCCGAGACCACCACCTCGCAGCGGTGGTGACGAAAGCCGAAACTCACCCCGAGATAAAAAGCCACGCCCCGTTCCCTGGCCTCGTTTTCGACGATGCGCAGCAACAGGGCATGATTCTCCCTGGTGTCCTCATGCTGATGGAACTCCAGCACCACGAACGGCGATTCCGCCCAGTTCAGATGGCGGTGAGGTCCCAGGGCCGGATGGTTGACCCGTCGGAACAGGCCGGGAATCCCATTCAGGGCCAGGGCCACCTCCCGATTGTTGGCGAAGATCCGGCGCGGGTAGGCGGTCCGCCACTCCGGATGCAGGATGGTCGGCAACTCCAGGATCGCCGCCGCCTCCAGACTCAAGCCACTGCCCAATACCGCGCGATTGCGCGTCAACCGTTCGCGGAACCGCTCTGCGGAGGGGTGGCGCGTCTGATCCAGATCCTGATGGGTGCAGATCCGAACCATGCCCAGATTGGAAAACTCCAGACCATGCTGATCCAGCTTCAACCCGGATCGGACATCCAGGGCCAGCAGGGGCCGGCGGTTCCCGCAGGCGGTCAAGAACTCTCCCAGATCGAAGGTGGCGCCCAGCAAGGTGGAGTCGGTCATCAGGATCCACGGTCGATCCGCGGGACGGGCCTGGAGAGCCTCGATCAAGGCGTGGGGATCGGCGATGGTCTGGTTCCAGTCGTAGAGCACCGGCTCCAGAAACAGAATGTCGGTCTTGCCGCTCTTCAACCGCTCCAGCAGGATGGCAAATTCGGGAATCCGGCGCGCGTAGATGCCGGGATTGTCCAGCAGGGCCACCAGACGTTGCATCTCGTAGTAGCCGCCCAGCCAATCCAGACGCAACGTATGACCATCCGTTCGTCGGTAGCTTTTCCGGTAATGACCCAGGGTGAGGATCAACGCGGTCACCGCCGCCATGCCGCTGCCAAACGCCGCGACATGGCTCGACCAGTCCGGAATCTCTGGACAACAACGGGCGATCTTTTTTTCGATGTGTCTGGAATTGAAAACCCGTTCGTAGACCAGATTGACGCTGTGGCTGATCGGGAAGCAGACCGGCTGGTTTTGCAACGGGGACCTCAACAAGGATTCACCCACCGACCGGGCCATGCGGATCCAGCGACTGCGCAACTCCAGGGACAGCGCCTCCAGGTGCTGCTCGCCACGCAAGGTCTCCAGCTCCGGATCGGCCAACAGCGCGTTGATCTTCAGGCGCCACGGGGCCAGTTCCGCCTCCCACTCCCGCTTGTTCGACGCAAGCGCCGTGGCGAGTGCCAACAACTCCAGGGCCTCGGCCCGACAGGCGGCGTGATCCGGGGTGTCAACCGTGTTTGGGGAGGGGAGTCGCTGGAACACCATGTCGATTGCCTGGGTTGAGCATCCATGTCGTGAACGGACGTTCGTGAAGATGCCGTTCCAGGCGGTCTGGCGTCAAGGGCAATCCGGATAATGCCCTGGATTGGGAAGATCAATTCTCATCGGGTCGGCAACACGGGGGATGACAGGCCGGCGCATGGGGAGTGGGGCGTCGGACGGCATGGCTGGCATCGGGGGCCGCCAGGCCGGTCATGCGGGGAAGGATGGGGACGAGGAGCGCGCCTTCGAACGCTCCCCGGTCCGCGAAGGGCGTGCCTGCGTCGCGTTCGCGACGCGGGTGATCGGTTTCCAAACCGCAATCCTTGGGAGGCGTCGTTTTCCGCAAGGCTGCCATGCAAGCTACGAGCGTCGTTTCCAACAATCGGAAACGACGCTCGCACAGGCCGCGCGTGGCGCCTTTTTCGCAAAAAGGCTTCGTTGTAAAGAGCGCGCCAAAGTCAAAAGCAAACTTCAAATCCAAACCCTGGAAGAGGCATCTCCCAGACGCTCTCTTTTTTTCAACGGTTCTGAACCGCACATTCCAAACCGAGTGCGGCTCAGAACCGTTCGAACTCGTCATCCGAGGCCGAATGGCCGCTCCCCATGTCCAGATGCACGCCCCCGGCGGCGGTTTTGGGCGCGGCGGTTTTGGGCGCGGGCAGGGCGCGTCGCGCGGCGGTGGAGGAGGTGGCAGGCGCCGCCGCCTGGCGCGCCGGAGTCGGCGCGGGCAGGGTGGTGGCGGGTCGGCGGGCCACGCTCCGGGCCGCGGATCCACCCGCCACATGGAAGAAGCCGATCGCCTCCTGGAGCAGCTGGGCCTGATCCGAGAGCTGATTGGCCGTCGTGGCCATCTTCTCCGAGGCGCCGGCATTCTGCTGGATCACCTGATCCAACTGTTGGATGGCGCTGTTGATCTGGCTGGCCCCCTGGGTCTGCTCGCGGCTGGCCACCGAAATCCCCTGCACCAGCTCGGCGGTTTTCTGGATGTCCGGCACCAGCTGGGTCAACAGAATCCCCGCCCGTTCCGCCACCTCCACGCTCGAACCGGCCAGCTGGGTGATCTCCCCGGCGGCGATCTGACTTCTTTCGGCCAGCTTGCGCACCTCGGCGGCCACCACCGCGAACCCCTTGCCGTGATCCCCGGCACGGGCCGCCTCGATGGCCGCGTTCAGGGCCAGCAGGTTGGTCTGACGGGCGATCTCCTCGATGATGTTGATCTTGCCGGCGATCTCCTTCATCGCCTTCACCGCTGCCGATACCGCCTCGCCACCCTCCTGGGCATCGCTCGAGGCCTTCAGGGCGATCGATTCGGTCTGGGAGGCGTTGTCGGTGTTCTGCTGGATGTTGGAGGTCATCTCTTCCATGGCCGCCGAGGTCTCCTCGATCGAGGCGGCCTGCTCCGTGGCACCCTGGGAGATCTGCTGCGAGCTGTCGGTCAACGACAGACTCCCGTCGGTCACATGGGTCGCGGCATCCTGCACCCGCAGCACGATGGCGCGCAGCTCCTCGACCATTTTTCCGGTGGCGGTCAGGGTCTGGCCGATGTCATCCTGGGTGGTGGCCTTGGGAAGGTCCACGGTCAGATCCCCCTTGGCCACATGGCCCACCAGGTTGCGGATCACCCGCACCGGCTCCATGGCCAGACGCTTGATCAAGAAATAGATGATGATCCCGGTCACCAACAGAATGGCGGCGGCCAGGGCGAAGATCTTGAGCATTGCATCCCGCACCGCCGATTGCATGGGTTTCAAATCGGCGATGATTTCGAAGGCGCCGCGCTGATCGCCCTCCTTCCACCCCTCCATCTTGATGCCGAGCGGATCGAGCCCCTTGCCCGCCGGGTAATCCTGCTCGGTGCCGTGACAGAGCAGACATCCCTTCTTCAAGACGATGGGACGCATGAAACGCAGGGTATTGGTGGCTTCGTCCACCTGCCACAGTTCGTTCAGGTTCCCCTTGTCCATCTTCTCGAGCATGGACTTCTCCAAAGGGGTGGCTTCGTTCTTGGGGTTGCGGGCGCCGATGCGCGGTACGCGGAATTCATAGTTGGCATCCTTGGCCCGGCTCATGCCGATGGTCCAGGAGGCCACGATGGGGATGGTGTTGTAAAAACGGGTCTGCCGGGCCGCCTCGATGATCTCCTGCGTGGATTTGGGGTTCTTTTTGGCGATCTCCTCCTGGGCCTCCTTGAGCAGACCCGGATCGAAGCTGTTCGCCGCACCCAGCGAGGCGATGAAGGTGCGCCCTCCCTCGGACTGAGCCGTGATCGCTTGTGCCTGTTGGATGATGGCATTCATGGCGTCTTGTTCGATGCGGCTCTTGACGAGCGTGAAGATCAACGCGATGCCGATCGTGACCAACAGTACTGTGCTGATGATGATTTTGGTGCCGAAATTCATGCGGTTGAGGAATTCCATGGCAATCCCTTCTGGGTTGAGGTTGATGCAGGTTGTCTGGCCAGGCATGCGGCGCGATCATGACGCCGCGAAGAGTCGTTCCAGCAGACGTTCATAAACACGACTCAACATCTCCAGATCTTCCACCGGGGTGGATTCGTTCACCTTGTGGATGGTTTTTCCGACCAGGCCCAGTTCCAACGTTTGCGGGCAGTCGCGGGAGATGAAGCGGGCATCCGAGGTGCCGCCACCGGTCGAGGGACGGGCGGTGATGCCGAGAACCTCCTGGGTGGCCTGGCGCAGACAATCGGCCAGCAGGGACGATTCGGTCAGGAATGGCAGGCCGGAGAGTTCCAGGCGCAACTCGTAGGGGTGGCCATCGGCATCGAGCACGCCGCGAATCGCTTTTTCCAGGGATTCCGGGGTGCTGGCCGTGCCGAAGCGGATGTTGAATCGGGCGATCAGCAGGCCGGGAATGACGTTGTTGGTGGTGGCTTCGCCGGCGTGGATGGTGGTCAGTTGCAGGGAGGTGGGCGGGAAATCGGCGCTGCCGTTGTCCAGGCGCAGTCCCACCAGCCGGGCCAACAGCGGCATGGCCCGATGGATGGGGTTGTCCGCCAGATGGGGATGGGCCACATGGCCCTGGCGTCCCGGAATGCGGATTTCGCCGTTCAGGGAGCCGCGTCGGCCATTTTTGTACTGATCGCCAAGGGTCATGTCGCTGGTCGGCTCGCCCACCAGGCAGAAATCGAGCCGCTCCCCGCGCGCTTTCAGCCATTCCAGCACCTTCACCGTCCCATCGACCGCCTCGCCCTCCTCGTCGCCGGTGATCAAAAACGAGATCGAATGGGCGAAATCGGGATGGGTCGTGAGATAGCGCTCCACGGCCACCACCAGGGCCGCCACCCCGCCCTTCATGTCGGCCACGCCCCGCCCGACCAGGCGTCCGTCGTGAATCTCCCCGGCAAAGGGATCGCACTGCCACTGGGCCGGATCACCTGGAGACACCACGTCGGTGTGGCCGGCCAGACAGAGATGCTTGCCCGAGGTGCCATAACGGGCGTAGAGGTTTTCCACCTGTCCGAAGCGGAGTTCGTGGACCGTGAATCCAGCCGCGCGCAATCGCTCGGCCACGATTTTCTGACAGCCGGCATCCGTCGGCGTGATCGACGGCACCCGGACCAGTTGGGCGGCCAGATCCGTGGTTGGAGTATGTTGATCGTTTGCCATGCAATGAGGTCCTTGGATTGGATCGATGGTCCTGACTGGGCATGACAGGACCGGGCGCCTCGGTGGAATGCTAATCGTTTCTACTGGAGAGGGTATCAAGAATCGATAGGCGTTGTCGATTGTTGACATCGCGGGTTCCATAGGCGAGCACCCAACCCATGGCCTGGGTGGTATCCGTCACCCGCAACCAGCCGTTTTCGTTCCACAGCACCCGCAATTCACTCCCCTGGGTCACGGCCTTGATCGGTTCCCCTTGCAAGGCGGGCAGGGGATGCAGGTTCAACACCGGCACATCCACCACCACCCTGGCCGGCTTGACCGCGGCCACGGACTTGACCGGGGATTCGTCGTGCTCCACCGGAAAGCGGATGGCCTGACGGGCGAAGAGAGCCGGCGTCACGAGCTGGCGCGGTGGTGAAGCGGCGGGCGTCGCGACCGGTGTGACGGCCACCGGTTCGGTGGCAACCGGTTCGACCGGCGCGGGCTTGGGCGGCTCGGGCGCGGGTTTGGGCGGCTCGGGCGCGGGTTTGGGCGGCTCGGGCGCGGGCTTGGGCGGCTCGGGCGCGGGTTTGGGCGGCTCGGGCGCGGGTTTGG
>NZ_JBZVFG010000032.1:0-15474 GCF_058402785.1 Candidatus Magnetaquiglobus sp. | reverse complement strand
GGGTTTGGGCGGCTCGGGCGCGGGTTTGGGCGGCTCGGGCGCGGGCTTGGGCGGCGCAAATTGGACTTTCAGGGGTTCGATCGGGGTTCTGGGCTCCAAATGGGCCAGCAGCGTGTCGCCCGTGGTCGGGGTTGGGGCGTGGAAGAGCCCTTGAAAGCCGGCCAACACCAACAGTGCGCCGACCACGATCATCCCGAGACGCATGCCGCCCACGCGACCCGCGAATCGCGCCACCCTTCCGTTGGGTGAAACCGGGTTGAACCGCGAGAACAGGGATACGGAGTCGGGACGCGGCGCGGTCATTTCGGTCAATGGCCGGGTGGAGGAGCTTTTGCGGACCACCTTGGCCGGGCGCGCGGGTTGGAGTTTGGGAAGGTCGGTTTCGGCGACCGGGGCGTCCGGTGGCAGCGCCTGGATCCGTGCCTTGAACCCGTCGCTGATGTGGGAGATTTCGAGTTGAATGACCGAGCCACTCCCACCCGTGGTTTCGTGGATCAGGTTGAACTCAAAAAAACCGGCCTCGCATAGTGTGTTGAGATTCTTGCGAACTTTCTGGTAGGTCGCCTGGCGGATCGGACAGGTGAACGATTTCTTCTCACCCGTCAGCGCGGCAAAGGATTTCCAAAGATAGGTGGTGTGCCGCCGCAACGCATCCACGGCCTGCAACTGGGCATCGGTCAGTTCCACCGGTTCGGTCGATGCTGCACTCATCCTCGCGCTCCTGACCGCGTGGATTTTTCGGATTGGAACCAAACGAACGCCATGGATTCATACGTCCAAGAAATGAGATGCCCTCGTGACACTATAACCGGCGTTTGCCTGCAAGGCCAGGAATCTTGGCTGATGAAAATCGCCAATCCGCGTTCAATCCCGCCAACCCTCTTCCCGGATCGCGTGGCATTGGGCCTTGCATCCAACCCCGATTTGAGCTTTTCATGAAAGGCTCGAAAACAGGCCCGTGCCCAGGACGATCCTTGGCGAGAAACGCCCGCGAGAAAGGTTCACGGTGGGGGATTCCCCATCATGCAAGTCACAACCAACCAAGAGAGTTCAGATGGTCGCTGAATGGGACATTCCCCGATTGATCGGTGAGACGGACGCCTTGATCCAGGCCGGAGAAGGGGCACGCGCGATCGCCCTGTACCGGGAATGGATCGCCGCCAATCCCGCCCACCCCTATCTGCATCTGATCTGCTACAACCTGGCGGTCTCCCTGCAAGCCCAGGGGGATCCCCATGGCGCCCGCGCGGCCTACGAGGCGTCGTTGCACGGCAACGACCACTTCCCGCCGAGCTACATCAACCTCGGCAACATCCTCGAACAGCAGGGTTCGCCAACCGCCGCCGCCGACTGCTGGCGCCAGCTGGTGGATAAGCTGGCGTGGCTGAACGTCGAAAACATCAACTTTCGCAACGCGGCCTTCAAACAGATCGGGCGCGTGGCCGACTCCGCCGGCGCGGAGTGGGCGCTGCGTCAGGCGTTGGAGATCGATCCCCATCAGCACGACGCCATGGAACACTGGTTGAGCGCCCGCCAGCAGCTGTGTCTGTGGCCGGTGGTCGAACCCTTCGCGCGCTGCTCCAAGGCCCATTTGATGACCGGATTCGCGCCCCTCTCCCTGGCGGCCTACAGCGACGATCCGATGCTGCAACTGGCCAACGCCGCCCAGTACAACCGGGTGGACATCGGGCATGCCCCCCAGGATTTCATCCACGAACACCAGGCGTTGCGCGCCAATCCCGGCCCGCGTCCGCGGGTGGGGTATCTCTCCTCGGATCTGCGCATGCACGCCATCGGCTTTCTGATGGCGGAGCTGTTCGAACGCCATGATCCCAACGCCATCGATCTCTATTTCTACTACACCGGACAGCCGGTGGAGAACGATACCCAGCACGAGCGCATCCGCGCCGCCGCCCCCAACTGGCGCGATCTGGCCCCGCTCTCCGACGAGGCGGCGGCCAGGCGGATCCTGGACGATCGCATCGAGATCCTGGTGGACATCAACGGTTACACCTTCGCGGCCCGCCTGAAGGTGCTCTCCATGCGACCGGCGCCGGTGATCGTCAACTGGCTCGGCTATCCGGGCAGCATGGGCTCCCCGTATCACCACTACCTCATCGCCGATCCGTTCGTGCTCCCGCCGGAACACGAGATTTTTTTCAGCGAACGAGTCCTGCGCCTTCCCTGTTATCAACCCAACGACTCGCGCCGGCGGGTGGCGGAGTACCGTCCCACCCGTCAGGATCTCGGATTGCCCGAGGAGGGGGTGGTGTTCTGCTGTTTCAACGGCGTGCGCAAGATCACCGCCTTGACCCTGGAGATGTGGTGCCGGGTGATGGCGCGGGTGCCGGGGAGCGTCATGTGGCTGCTGCATGAAAACGACGCGGCCACCGAGCGGTTGCGGGCGCTGTTCGCCGAGCGCGGCATCGCTCCGGAACGGATCTTCTTTGCTCCCATGGTGGCCAATGCCGACCATCTGGCCCGTTATCCGCTGGTGGATCTGGTGTTGGACTGTTTTCCCTACGGCGCCCACACCACCGCCTCCGATGCGTTGTGGATGGGGGTGCCGATCCTGACGCTGGCCGGATTGTCGTTCCCGTCGCGGGTGTGCGGGAGTCTGGTGCGCGCGGCGGGGTTGGGGGAGCTGGTGTGCGACACGGTGGACGGGTATGTGGCGCGCGCCGTGGCCCTGGGCAACGACCGGGAGGCGTTGGCCGCGTTGCGGAGTCGGCTGGAGGCGGGCCGGTCGAGCTGCGTGCTGTTCGACATGGTGAAGCTCGCCCGCCATCTGGAAGGGCTCTATCACGGGATGCGCGCCGATTTTCTCGCCGATCGGGTGCCTCGTCCGGATCTGGCCAATCTGGCCCTCTATCAGGAGATCGGCATCGGTCTGGATCCGGACGCGGGGGGGTGGCGCGGAACTCTGGAGGCGCTGCGCGTGGCCTATCAGGCGGCCTTGCGCGAGCGGGACCGGTTGGAACTTTTGCGGCACGACGGGCGTTGGTGGACTCCCGAGGCGCGCGATTAAGGTGTGCGGGCGCGTGCGGGCGCGCCTTTGACGCCCTGGTCTTTTCAGGGAGGGGGGGTGCCTTGGAACCAGCCGCCTGCGGCGACCGGTTTGGGGCCATGTTCGCGGGATCGTTTCGCCAAAGACGCGCAACGACCCCACAGCCAAGGCCGCGCGCGGCGTTTTTTCGCAAAAAGCGCGAGCGCTTTTTTGTAGAGCGCGCCCAAGGCAAAGTCACAACCTCGGAGGCGCCGCCTTCGAACCTCCGCCGGGGACCTTGCGGTCTCCGGACCCCCGCGACAGTCCTGGTGATTCCCGGCACTACCGCCTACGGCGTTTGCTCCAGGGGCCGACCATTCAACAGATTCGAGGGGGAGTACTGGTCGGTGAGCAGTCGCGTCCCCGCCGGCCAGCGCGCATTGGTCGCAAAGAGCGAGACCAGCCAGTTGGTGTCGATCGAGAGCTGATCGAGTCTCTCTTTCATCCGCGCGGCGTTCTGACGGATCTGATCCATGCCGGGCAGACCACCCAGCCTGGTCAGGATCACCCGGTTGTGAACCTGCAGGTTGTAATAGGGTCCGAACACATCGGCATAGGTCGCCGACTCCGCGGCATGCAGCTGACCGGAGGAGAAGGTGTTGGCCGCCATCACCCCGTCGGGCGCCAGGAGTGACTTGAGTTCAAGGAGATACTCACGGGTGGTCATGTGCTCCGGCACCGAGAGGTGATCAAAGGCGTCCAGAAAGATCATGTCGTATTGCAATTTCTTGCGCAACGCCTGCTTGACGAAAACCCGACCATCATCCGTATAAATGCGGGTGTTCTTGCTTGGCGTGAAATGGAAAAACTGTTGCGAGACCTTGACCACGGCTGGATCGATTTCAACATTGTCAATCCGGATGTCCGGATACATTTTCTGCAAGGCGACCGTGACGATCCCGCCTCCCAGACCGATGATCAGCGCGTTTCTGGGGGATGGGTTCAGATACAACGCCCCCAATTGCATTTTCGGGGAGTTGAAGACAATGGCCTCCGGATTGTCCAGCGCGATGCAAGCCTGACGTCCATTGTCATGCTTTCCGAATTTCATGCAACGCAAGCCGTTCTCTTCGTAAACCAGAACGTTGCGATACAGCGATTTCTCCTCCACGATCACCTTGGCCTGCACGGGAGTCGCGGTCCATCCAGTCAGAATCAGAACCCACGCGATCCAGAATTTATGCGCCATTGTTCTGCTCCGCTTTCGCGTGGTCGGCGAGCACGCCAATCGTGGCCACCGCGAACGAGATGGCCAACATGCCGTCGATGATCTGATTCAATTCAAACAGCAAAACCAGATAGAACGAGGTGAGCAGCGTTCCTGCCGTGCTGCCGAACGTGGAAATGAAAAAGACCTTGCCAGCCACCTGACCCGAATCCCCGAGTCCATGCACCAACAGACGGATGGCATAGGGTGAGATGGTCCCCGAGATGGTGATGGGCAGGAAAAACAGCAAAAAGGAGGAGAGCAGAGCCCCGTAGCGGGGATCCGGCACCCGTTCGAACACCATTTCCAGAATGGGCGTGGAAAAGCTGGCGCAGGGCAGAGAGGTGAGCGTGGCCAGGCCCAACAACAGGCTCAATTTGCGCAGACTGGGTTGATGGGTCGAAAACTGGCCTCCGATCAGATAGCCGATGGAGAGGGCCAGCATGAACAGGGCAATGATGGCCCCCCAGACATAGATCCCGGTGCCGAAGAAGGGGGAGAGGGCGCGACCTCCCAACAGTTCGACCGCCATCACGTAGTAACCCGACCAACCGGCGATCAGATAGACAAGCATGGTTTTCATGTTCATGGGGCTTCTTTCTCTCGTCCGTGATCCTGGCAGGATGTGGATGAATCGGTCACCCCATCCGCAGGATCTGGAATGATCGGGTCGGCGGAATTCGGCCAATCCCGTTGCGTGGGTTCGGGCCCCTCAAAAAACGGGCAACCCAAGTTGACGGGCAAGGCAGATCGGGGGGCATGCGTTTCCTGAATGGTTACCTGGGAATGGCGCGGATGTCAATGAACTTTCCCGTGCCTCCCTGGAACACAAAATAGCCCGTAAAATATTGATTTTTACGGGCTTTGCGCACTTCAACGAACGTTGGCGAACTAAGACTTGGTGGGCGGAACAGGGTTCGAACCCGTGACCCTCGGCTTGTAAGGCCGATGCTCTCCCGGCTGAGCTATCCGCCCGGGCATGCCCAAAAAGCCGATCGTTCCCATGGGTGACGGGCGATCGCGTGGGCCATTTGGAGAATGATATCCAGGAAGCTGCCTCATGCCCCCCCGGACCCTGCAACGCCCGGACGAGCGTCGCACGGAATCCGCGGGTGGGGAGTACGTTGCCCTTGCAACCGGTTACCTCCATGCGTGGGTTGCCACGTCATGGGGAGAGGGGTGCGGCTCGTGGGTCAATAAAAGGGATTATTTCTTTTTCTTGACGGATTTTTTGGGTTCGACCGCGGGAGCGGGAGCAACGGGAGCCGGGGCCGGTTTTTTGGCGGCGGGCGCGGGCTTGACGGCGGGCGCCGGAGCAGGCTGGGGCGGGGTGACCGCATCCTTGAGACCCTTGCCGGGCTTGAACTTCGGAAGGTTTGCGGCGGGAATGTTGATCTCGGCGCCGGTGCGCGGATTGCGGCCCGTGCGCGCGGCACGTTCGGTGACCATGAAGGAGCCGAAACCAACCAGATTCACCTGCTGTCCACCCTTCAAGGCGTTCTGGATGGCATGAATCACGGCATCGATGGCTTCGGAGGCCTGGATCTTGGTCAAATTGGTTTCCGCGGCGACGGCATCAACGAGTTCGGATTTGTTCAATGGAAGTTCTCCCCTGGCAAGACGTTCCGGTTAACCTGGCGGGCGCCTTGCGTGAGCGCTCGCCCATGGTGTTCTTCCGGGGTTACTATACGTTGCGAATCTTTGCTGTCAAGCGATTTTCTCGCTCTCTGGCTTACATTTTCCGCGCCCGACCGCGCCCCGCGTCAATGGGTGAGAGAGGGGGCATCCTCGTGATCCTCCTCGTGGGGCAACAGCAGCGCCGGATCGGTTTTCTCCAGGGAGAGATCCACCGTGTTGGCCACCTTGTCGAGCATTTTCAGCTCTCCGCGCAGGGCCAGTTTGAGCACCTGATCCATGTGGGTGACCGGATGGATCTCCAGATCCTTGAGGATGCTCAAGGAGATCTCCTTGAGATCCTTGACGTTCTCCTCCGGAATGATGATGTGTTTGATGCCGGCGCGATGGGCGGCGAGCAGCTTCTCCTTGAGTCCGCCGATGATCAACACCCGACCCCGCAGGGTGATCTCGCCGGTCATGGCCACGTCCTTGCGCACCGGAATGCCATACAGGGCGCTCACCAGGGCGGTACACATGGCGATGCCCGCCGACGGACCATCCTTGGGTGTGGCCCCCTCCGGGACATGGATGTGGATGTCGTGTTTCTGGAAAAATTCCTCGACCTCCATGCCCCACTCGCGGGCACGGGAACGGGCATAGGTGAGGGCCGCCTGGGCCGACTCCTGCATCACGTCGCCCAACTTGCCGGTGGTGGTCAACTTCCCCTTGCCCTCGATGTGGATGCTCTCGATGGTCAGAAGCTCCCCGCCAACCTCGGTCCAGGCCAGACCCGTGGCCACGCCCACCAGATCCTCGTCCTCGGCCAGGCCGAAGCGGTAGCGTCGCACCCCCAGGAATTTGCCCAGACTTTTGGAGCCGATCGAGATCCGTTCGTTCTTCGGATCGGTGAGGATCGCCCGCGCCGATTTGCGGCACAGGCTGGCGATTTCGCGATCCAGACCGCGCACCCCGGATTCGCGGGTGTAGTAGCGGATGATGTCCTGCAACGCGCCGGAAGAGAGGGTGAACTCCCCCTCCTTGAGGCCATGGGTCTCCATCTCCTTGGGGATCAGATAGCGGGTGGCGATGCGCATCTTCTCCTGTTCGGTGTAGCCGGCCAGACGGATGATCTCCATGCGGTCGAGCAGGGGACGCGGGATGTTGAGGCTGTTGGCCGTGGTGATGAACATCACCTTGGAGAGGTCGTAATCCACCTCCAGGTAGTGGTCGTTGAAGGTGGCGTTCTGTTCCGGATCGAGCACCTCGAGCAGGGCCGAGGAGGGATCGCCGCGAAAATCCGAACCCACCTTGTCGATCTCGTCGAGCAGAAAGAGGGGATTGTTCGAGCCGGCCTTCTTCATCGACTGGATGATCTTGCCCGGCAGCGAACCGATGTAGGTGCGGCGATGGCCGCGGATCTCTGCCTCGTCGCGGATGCCGCCCAGCGACATGCGCACGTATTCGCGCCCCGAAGCCCTGGCGATCGACTTGGCCAGGGAGGTCTTGCCCACGCCGGGCGGTCCCACCAGGCAGAGGATCGGACCCTTGATCTTTTCGACCTTCAATTGCACGGCCAGTTGTTCGAGAATCCGTTCCTTGACCTTCTCGAGTCCCCAGTGATCCTCCTCCAGGATCTCCTCGGCGCGGGTGAGGTCATGCTTGAGTTCGGTGGTCTTGTTCCAGGGCAGGCTCACCAGCCAGTCCACATAGTTGCGCACCACCGTGGCCTCGGCGGACATGGGGGCCATCTGCTTGAGTTTTTTCAGCTCCGATTCGGCCTTTTTGCGTGCCTCCTCGGTCATCCCCACCGAGGCGATCTTTTCGGCCAGTTCGTTGATCTCGTCCTTTTCGTCGTCCCGGTCGCCCAGCTCTTTTTGGATCGCCTTCATCTGTTCGTTGAGATAGTAGTCCCGGTGACTCTTCTCCATCTGCCGCTTGACGCGACCGCGCACCCGCTTTTCCACCTGGAGGACATCAATCTCCTGCTCGAGCACCAGCAACAGCCGCTCCAGACGGGAACTCACCGTGGGCAGTTCCAGAAGCTCCTGCTTTTCGGTCACCTTCAGGGCCACATGGGTGGCGGCGATGTCGGCCAGGCGACTCGGATCGTGGACCGATTGCAGGGTCTGGAGCACCTCGGGGGCGATTTTTTTGTTGAGCTTGGCGTAGTTGTCGAACTGCTCGACCACCGTGCGCATCATCGCCTGGCACTCGGTGGCATCCGAGGGTTCGTCCTCCACATAGCGCCCCTCGACCAGATAATAGGGGTCTTTCTGGATGTAGCGCTTGATCTGCATGCGCCGTCCGCCCTCCACCAGCACCTTCACGGTGCCGTCCGGGAGCTTGAGCACCTGGAGAATGCTCCCCACCACGCCGACCGAATAGATCTCCTCCTGCTCCGGATTGTCGTTGGTGGCCACCTTCTGGGCCACCAGCAGAATCAACCGGCTCTCCTCGCGACCGGTCACCGCCTCCAGGGCGCGGATCGAACGTTCCCGACCCACGAACAGCGGCACGATCATATGGGGGAATACCACGATATCCCGCAGCGGCAGGGCGGGAATGCGCATCGACTGCAAACCGAACGGATCCTTCAGAATGGCCATGTGGCAGGAATCCTCTTGGAAATTTTTCTGGTGCTTTAAGTAGAGATTTTCTTGGAAAGGGCAACTCGCGGAGTTTCTGCGTCACCGGGGAAAAAGGGGGCGGCTCCGATGGTTCTTCGGGGTGCCTTCCCATCTTCCCCGGCGCGCTGCTCCGGGGTCGTGACAACAACGATACGCTCAGGCCTGGGCGGCCCGTTGCGACTCCTCGTGAATCAACAGGGGCTCGGAGTCGTTTTCGATGCACTCCTGATTGATCACCACCTCGGTGACATCCCCCATGGAGGGTATGTCGAACATGATGCCCAGCAGCACGGCCTCGAGAATGGCACGCAGTCCGCGGGCGCCGGTCTTGCGCTTGATCGCCTTGCGGGCCACGGCGCGTACCGCCTCGTCGGTGAAGGTCAGCTTCACCCCCTCCATGTACAGCAGCTTGGCATACTGCTTCAGGAGCGCGTTGCGCGGCTCGCGCATGATCTTGACCAACGCCTCCTGGTCCAGTTCCTCCAGGGTGGCGATCACCGGCAGACGGCCCACGAACTCCGGAATCAGCCCGAACTGCAACAGATCCTCGGGTTCGAGCATGGCCAGAAGCTCGTTCACCTTGCCATCGGCATCCTTGCTCTTCACCTCGGCGCCGAAGCCGATGCCGTGATGCTTGTTGGAACGCCGTTCGATGATCTTCTCCAGTCCGTTGAAGGCCCCACCGCAGATGATCAGGATGTTGGTGGTATCGACCTGGAGATACTCCTGCTGGGGATGCTTGCGTCCTCCCTGGGGCGGCACGCTGGCGATTGTCCCCTCGATGATCTTCAAGAGCGCCTGCTGCACCCCTTCGCCCGAAACGTCGCGGGTGATCGAGGGGTTTTCCGACTTGCGGGAGATCTTGTCGATTTCGTCGATGAAGACGATGCCCCGCTGGGCCTTCTCCACGTCGTTGTCCGCGGCCTGGAGCAGACGCAGGATGATGTTCTCCACATCCTCGCCCACGTAGCCGGCCTCGGTGAGGGTGGTGGCGTCGGTGATCGTGAAGGGGACATCCAGGATGCGCGCCAGGGTTTGGGCCAGAAGGGTCTTGCCGCAGCCGGTCGGACCGATCAGGAGCACGTTGCTCTTGGCGATCTCCACATCGGCGTGCTCTTCGGAGCCGCGGCTCTCCAGACGCTTGTAGTGGTTGTAGACCGCCACCGACAGGATCCGCTTGGCCTTCTCCTGGCCGATGACGTACTCGTCCAGGATCGACTTGATTTCGCGCGGGGCCGGAATGCCGGCCCGTTTGCGCAGCGGACCGTTCTCGGCCTTGTCCTCCTTGAGAATGTCGCGGCACAGATCCACGCATTCGTTGCAGATGAACACCGAGGGGCCGGCGATCAGCTTGCGCACCTCGTGCTGGGTCTTGCCGCAGAAATTGCAGTGCAGCAGCGGACCGCTATCCGTGATTTTCTTGGCCATGTAATGTGACTCGTTCCTTGCAGCGTTCTTTCCCACGGCCCCTTCTCGCAAAGGGTTCGTGGGTGGGGATGGGGGTTCCCCTCAGCCTTATTTCTTTAACAGGGGCGCCGTGATGCGGGGATCCGGCGCGCGATCGTCGCGATTCGAAACCGTGCAGCCGCGATCACTGCTCCTCGTTTTCGACCGGCAGGTCGCGTTTGTCGATCATCCGATCGGCCAGGCCATAGGCGCACGCCTCGGGGGCCTCCATGAAGTAGTCGCGATCCATGTCGCGGCTGATTCGTTTCACCGGTTGACCGGTGTGGTGGGCGAGGATCTGGTTGAGCCGATCGCGGATGCGCAGGATCTCCTTGGCGTGGATCTGGATATCCTCGGCCTGACCCTGATACCCGCCGGAGGGTTGATGGATCATCACCCGGGCGTTGGGGAGGAGCAATCGTTTTCCCTTGGCGCCGGCGGCCAGGAGCACCGCGCCCATGCTGGCCGCCTGACCGATGCACAGCGTGCTGACATCCGGTCGGATGAACTGCATGGTGTCGTAGATGGCCAGCCCGGCGGTGACGTGACCGCCGGGGCTGTTGATGTAGAGATGGATATCCTTCTCCGGGTTTTCCGATTCGAGAAAGAGCAGCTGGGCGACGACCAGGTTGGCCGAGTGGTCATCCACCGGTCCCACCATGAACACCACCCGCTCTTTGAGCAGTCGGGAGTAGATGTCGTAGGCCCGTTCGCCGCGATTGGTGGACTCGACCACCATGGGAACCAGATTCATGGCAATACCTTCAATCCTCTGTGTTGAGATCCATCCGACTTCATGAAACGACCGCGCCACCCGACCGGCCCGGAACCCCCACCCCCGATGCGGGGGTGACGCCCACCTCTTCGGATCAGGCGTTCTCTGCCAGCAGTGCATCCAGGGTCACGGACTCGTCGGTGATCACGCCATGCGCCTTGATCCAGTCGTTGACCATCTCTTCGAGCACCGCGCCGCGAATTCCGTCCATGCGGCTTTCGTCCTCGCGCGCCCAGCGCTTGAACTCCGCGGCCCGACCGCCGTACACCTCGGCCAGCTTGTTCAGATGGGCATCCACCCGTTCGTCGTTGACCTCCAGACCCTCCTGCTTGGCGATCGCGCCGAGCACCAGACCCAGACGGAGCCGCTTTTCGGCGGTGGGCTTGAATTCGCTGGCCAGCACGTCATCGGTCAGGCCATGCTGATCCGGGGTCATGCCGCGGGCGACCGTATCCTCCTTGAACTGCTCGATCATGGCCTCGACCTCGCGATCGACCATCTTGCTCGGCAGATCGAAGGCGTTGGCCTCCACCAGGCCGTCATGGATCCGGCGTTGCAGTTGCTTTTCCATCGCGCTGGCGGCCCGACGGTCGAGATCCTGACGGATGCGGGTCTTGAGAGCCTCCAGTCCACCCTCCTTGATCCCCTCGGCCTCGGCCAGGGCATCGTCGATGCCGGGCAGAACCCGCTCGCGCACCTCGGAGAGCGAACATTGGAACTCCGCCGCCTTGCCGGCCAGATGGGGGGCGCCGTAGTTTTCCGGGAAGGTGACCTTCACGGTCCGCTCCTCGCCCACCGCCAGACCGATCAGCTGATCCTCGAAACCGGGGATGAAACGACCGCCGCCCAGTTCCAGAACATACCCTTCGGCAGAGCCGCCATCGAAGGCCTCGCCATCGACGAAGCCCTTGAAGTTCAAGACGATCTGATCGCCGGAAGCCGCTTGGCGACCCTCACGGGTCTCGTAGCCGGCATGGCGTTCGCGGCGTTGTTCCAGGGCGGTGTCGATATCGGCGTCGGTCACCTCGGCCACGCGGCGCGTCAGGGTCATCCCCTGGTAGCCTTGCGGTTTCACATCCGGCATGATCTGCACCTTGGCCGTGAAACCGAACGGTTGATCGCGGGTCACCGGGGCCTCCAGGTGCAATTCCGGGTTGCCCACGGTGCGCAGCGCATGTTCCTGAATGGCCTTGCCCATCCCCTCTTGCATCAGCTGTTCCATGATGGTCTGGGAAAGATGATCCTTGAAACGGTTTTCCAGATGTTTCTTCGGTGCCTTGCCCGGACGGAAGCCGGGCAGCTTGATGGTCGCGGCCAGTTGCGAAATTTCCGCTTCCAGACGGGCATTGACCTGATCGGCGGCCACGCGCACCGTGATGGTACGCTCCAGGGCGCCGGTTTGCTCGACAGTGACTTCCATGACATCCCCGATAATTGGTTGCTGGTTTGAATGCTTGCATGCGTGGGGGAAATCCCCCTCATCCCCCGGTCGTGGACCTGCCGGACAGGGGATTTTCGGTAACGGGCCTGATGGGGGGAGAACCCCTCACCCCCCGACCATGACTCTCCCTGACGGGAGTTCCACGGTAACGGGCCTGATGGGGGGAGAACCCCTCACCCCCCGACCATGACCCTCCCTGACGGGAATTCCACGGTAAAAAGAGAAAAGATACCCCCCGTCCGGGGTGAAACGCAATCCTTGGCGCCGGACGGAGGGAATTTAACCTGGATCGGCTGGCTGTCGGGGTTCCGACAGGCCTCGGGTCGGGGGCACTCTATGCCCGATCCCGCGTGGAAAGGAGCGTGGCCAGACGGTTGATATTGCCCAGGGAGATCAGATGGGCATAGATCCAGCCCATCTCGCCGGAACGGAACAGCTCCATGGCCTGGGACTCTTCCAGGGCCAGCAGTTTCTGCTCATCGACGGTCATCAGCCCTTGCAGGGCGAATTTCTGACCACCCGCGACCTCCACCTGTGCGGTCATGGTGGTGAGCAGCCCCAGCTTTTGCAACCGCTCGATGAATTGCGCGGTGCGGCGGAACCCCTCCTGATATTCTTGCAGGAAACGGATCGTGTTGTTCATCAGCGGGGTGGGCTCGCCATCCTCGCCGAACAGGGCCTCGCCGCTCTCGGTGTTGAAACCGGGGAATGCCACGTCCAGGCAGACGGTCCACTGGTCGGGCTGGGTGGGATTCTCGGCCAGGATGAAAGGATAACGCCGCACGAAGGCCGGCACGTAGGCACTGCTCCAGCGTCCGTCATGGCCCAGGTAGAGGTTTTCGTCCGTGCGTACCCCCAGCAGCGCGGCGGCCAGCACCACCCCGTCGTTCACCTGCAAAAAGACGATCGGAAACTCCTTGGCCGCGTGTTGAAACTCCATGCCCGCCAACGGCACCGAGTTGGTCCTGGCGGCAAAGCCCGAATCCGCTCGCGTGGCATCCAGTTTCAGGGCGCGATGGCGCTCCTTGTTGAGGGGTTCCGGGCGGTCGTAAAACATGACTTGTGGCATGGTTGCACATCCTGTGGTTGAAATTGTGGACGATGGCTGGCCATCGAAGGTTCATGAACAGGCCTGATCGGGGGCGTTCCCCCTCACTCCCCGACCGTGGATCTCCCTTGCGGGGGTGTCACGATCAACGACACATGGGTTCCGGATGCCGGGTTGCCGGCGGTCAATGCAGAACGCGCCCCCTTTCCAGGGTGGTGACCGTGGGTGGGAGTCCCGCGGTCAGGTTCAGTTCCATCTGCCAATCCGCAGCAGAGACGGCATCCGCGAGCAGTTTGCAAAAAGCGTGCAGGAGTGTCATGTCCATGGTGACCTCGATGCCCTGGCCGCGTTCCGGGTGGAGCTGGAGCTGGCGCAACGACTCGTGACCCGGCACCAGGGCGATGCGTGCGTGTACCGCCAGAATCGGGGCCGCACCCAGGGGCAGCAGGGCACCGCCGGGGGGGTCCTGGAACCGGGCCTGGAAATCGGCTCCCGCCGTGGCGTTCTCGTGCATGAAACCGAGCATGGCCGAGCGGGTTGCCTGATCCAGATAGCCGGCCACCTCGGGTTGCGACTCCAGGGACTGACGCAACGCCGGCCACAGACGCTGCACGAAACGGCGCGTCAGCCAGAAACGGAACTCCCGGCGATCCGTGGTGTTCAGACGCAACAGAAGGCGATCCTCCGCAGGTGCGTAGGCTGCCTGCAATTGATGGATCTTCACCGCGGTTCCCATGACGTTGGATCTCCCTCAAGCGGCCAGGGCGCCGGCGCATGAGGAGCCGGCGCCGGCGGTGCAACCCAGACAGTGATCTCCGGTGGCGATGCGACGGGTGACCGGCGTGGTGGCCAGGGTGCTCACATCGGGATGGTCGGTGGTCACCGGCAGGTTCAGGGCCAGGTTGAAATCGCAGTCGAACAGCCGTCCATCCCAGCGGATGCTGATCTGGTGGCGACACATGAGCCGATCCAGGGTACGGGGATTGAAGGACTCCTTCAAGAGGGCGAAATAGCGCTCCTCGGCTCCCTGACGGCGCAGATCGGCGCGAAAACGACCGATCGGCATGTTGGTGATGGTCAAGAGACGGGAGAACTCCACCCCGTGATCGGTGCGCAGCCGTTGCCGGTAGCTCTCTTCCAGCCGGGTTTGATCCGGCGGCAGGGAGGCGCCATCCGGGTTGTAGACCAGATCGAGGGGCAGTTCGGGGGTGATGCCGTAGCCCAGGTCGTTCAGGTGGCGCAACGCGGCGATGGCGCGGACGAAGGTGCCGGGACCGCGCTGGCGATCGACGTTGGCTTCCAGGTAGCAGGGCAGGGAGCCGGTCAGCGCCACCCGCCGGTCGCGCAGGAACGGGGCGACGGTCTCCATGCCGGGATCCTGGTGGATGGTCAGGTTGGTGCGCACGCTCACGCGCAGGGAGAGCGCCAGGAGCGCTTCCACCAGCCGTTGAAAAGCGGGATGGAGTTCTGGCGCGCCACCGGTCAGCTCCACCGTGTGGCAGGCGGTGTTGGGCAGTTGTTGCAACAGGCTTTCGATAATATCCTGCGTCATGAATTCGTCGCGGCGCGGCGAGGCGCCGATATGGCAGTGACGGCACTCCAGGGTGCAGCGTGGGCCCAGATTGATCTGAATGGTCTCCAGATCCTGGCCGTGCAGTTGCGTGGCGCCGGTTTGGCTCGCCACCTGGCGCAGAAAATCGTTCATCGGGGATCCGTGACAAGCTGGGCGCGGTGGAACCCCCTTTGAGGGGCATTCCTGACTTTCTTGGATTTCGGGAAGTCATCACTCTAGCACAACCCGAGGGGCGCGTCCACCCGGCACGGCGATTCCGGGAAACGGCGGTCACTCGATGCGGGTCACATGGCCGTTCTGCCAGGTGCCGCGATAGCCGCCGCCGGTGGAGAAGCGGAATTCACCTGGACCATGTTTCTTGCCGTTGCGCCACTGGCCGATGTAGCGGGCGCCGTCGTCATGGACAAAGGTGCCGGTGCCGTTCTGACAGTTCCCCTCCACGCAGCCGATCAGGCGGGTTGGTTGGGTGGTCTCGCCGGGTTTTCCACGCGTATCGGGTTTTGGTGTGCCGGGTTGTGGCGGTGCGGCCACGCCCGGAGCGGGCATGCCGGGCTGGGGTGGCGCGACCGAACCAGTCGGCGGGGGCGTTGGCATGACGGAGCCAGCGGGCTGGGGTGGCGCGACCGAACCAGTCGGCGGGGGCGTTGGGGCGACGACGCCCTTGGCCTCCAGCCTGGGCGTGCCGGGCGGTGGG
>NZ_JBZVFG010000031.1:16316-46420 GCF_058402785.1 Candidatus Magnetaquiglobus sp. | reverse complement strand
ATTATGATCTGGCTTGAATAGGGTTGATATTATTATTGAATGTCAACACGCCCTATGGCCTTGCGAGAAACTACGCATCCCAAAATGGGTGCGGTTTAAAACCAAGAAGAAATTCAAAATCAAAACCCCAGAGGCTCTGCCTCCGGACTTCCGCCGGGGACCTTCGGCCACCCGTCCTCCGTAACAGTAACGGACATGCTGCTCCGTCACGCTTCTTCCCCTTTTTCCCACCGCGCCACCAACGCCTCGGCACTGGCCAACTCCTCCGGGCTCATCTCCTCGGCGGACAATTCCAGATTCTCCAACGCATCAATCAATCCACCCCGCGCCGCCAACAAAAACCACGCCCGAGCCTGAACCATCTCCCGCTCCACCCCTTCCCCGGTGGCATGCAGAATCCCAAGATTGTTGCACGCCTTGAGATCCCCCTGCCGGGCGGCAAGCAGAAACCAGGCCGCAGCCTGGGCGGGATCCGGCGCCACCCCCAAACCCTCCAGATACATGGTGCCCAGATCATATTGGGCGGGAGCATACCCCTGCTCGGCGGATAACCGATGCCACTGCTCGGCCTGCGCATAATCAAGCGGGACATCAATGCCTTCGAGATACATGGCCGCCAGATTGTGCTGGGCCTTGGCATCGCCCCACTCGGCCAACGTGGCCAAGGTTTGGGCATAATCCCCCTCGTCGAGGTTGTAAAGCCCGCTGGCGTGAATGGATGGATTGGCTAACAGGGTGTCAACGTTCAAGAGTGTGCAACCGCTTAAGGGTTTCCCTGATCGAACGGATGGATGAACAAGATGTGGCGCAGGTCGATATGCAAAAAATAAGCCAGCTCTCTGTTGCCGGCGCGCGATCCTCATCCCACGGGGTCGATCTGCCATGGAACTCCCGTCGGGGAGGTCCACGGGGTCGATCCCCTCATCCCACGGGCGCGATCAGGAAAACATCGGGGTCGATCCCATCCCCATCCACCACCCGCACCCGTTGCCCCTCGATCCGCAACCGCCCCTCGGCGTAGAGCTTGACCGCCAGGGGATAGATGCGATGCTCGTGTTTCAAGATGCGTGCGGCCAGGGTGGAGGCGTCATCGTTGTCGAGGATCGGCACCACCGCCTGGGCGATGATCGGGCCGGCATCCACCTCCTCGGTGACGAAATGGACCGTGGCCCCGGAAAAACGGGCGCCAGCCTCGATGGCTCGCTGCTGCACATGCAACCCCGGAAAGGCCGGGAGCAGGGCAGGGTGGATGTTGAGGAGTCGCCCGGCAAAGGCGCGAATGAAGCGCGGCGTCAACACCCGCATGAAACCGGCCAGACAGACCAGTTCGACCTGGGCGGCGTTCAGGGTGTCGATCATCGCCTGTTCGAAGGAGGGGCGATCCGGATGGGCCTTGTGATCGATCACCAGAGTGGGTATGCCGGCCTGCCTGGCCCGCTCCAGACCGAAGGCATCGGCACGGTTGCTGATGACCAGGGCGATGCGCGCCGGGATGAAGCCATCGGCCACCCGGTCGATGAGCGCCTGGAGATTGCTGCCGCCGCCGGAGATCAGGACGCCGAGGAGCAAGGGAGCACGGGGAACCGGAACGGAGTCAGTCATGGATCGCCACCCTCGGGTCGGAGTCGGCGCCCCGAGCCACCACCCGACCGATGGTCCACACCTCCTCGCCCGAGGCGCGCAGGGAGGTCAGGGCAGTCTCGACATCGGCCTCGGCCACCACCGCCACCATGCCCAGACCACAGTTGAAGGTGCGGTTCATCTCCGCCTCCTCGATGTTGCCGAGACGCTGCAACAGATCGAAGATCGGCGGACGGGGCCAGGCGCGCTTTTCGAGGACGACCGAGCTGGCATCGGGCAACACGCGCGGGATGTTTTCGGTGAAGCCGCCGCCGGTGATGTGGACCAACCCCTTGATGGTGATCCGTTTGGCCAGATCGAGTATGGCCCGTGCATAGATGCGGGTCGGGGTGAGCAGCGCCTCGCCCAGTTTTTTTTCGCCGTTCGACGTGGCGAATGGGGCATCGAGACCGGGACCGCCCGGTGCCATCACCAGATGACGGATGAGGGAGTAGCCGTTGGAGTGGGGTCCCGAGGAGGCGATGCCGAGTACCACATCCCCCGGCGCGATGGTCGAACCGTCGATCAGGGCGGGTCGATCGACGATGCCCACCGCGAATCCGGCCAGATCATATTCGCCGGGCGGGTAGAAGGAGGGCATCTCCGCGGTTTCGCCGCCCACCAGCGCGCAGCCGGCCTGACGGCACCCCTCGGCGATCCCCTGGATCACCGTGGCGGCCACATCGGGATTGAGCGCGCCGGTGGCGAAGTAGTCGAGAAAGAAGAGCGGTTCGGCGCCCTGCACCACCAGATCGTTCACCGACATGGCCACCAGGTCGATGCCCACGGTGTCGTGGATGCCGGTGAGGAAGGCGAGTTTGAGCTTGGTGCCCACCCCATCGGTGCTGGAGACGAGCAGCGGATCGGCGTAATGACGCCAGTCGGGTCGGAACAGGGCTCCGAACCCCCCGATGCCGCCCAGCACGCCGGGACGGCGCGTGGAGGCGACCGCCTGGCGGATCAGTTCCACCACCCGGTTGCCGGCGTTGATGTCCACGCCCGCGTCGCGATAGGTGGTGGCGCGGGGGGTGGCGGTTGGACCCATGGCGGAATTTTCTGGATTGGACATGACGGGTGATTATCCTCGACGTGCTTGGGGTTTGCTCTTTTTTCCCAAGAGAGGTTACACTAGCCGGGCGTGATGGGGAATGCGCGAAGAATACAAACTGAACATGATGGGGGGAATCCCCTCATCCCCGACCGTGGAAGGCACTTTAAGAGGCTGTTTGGGGATGCCATGAGTGGAATCCCCAAACCTGCACGAATCGAAACAATCGATTTGCGCTTCTCAAAGGGCTGTGCAATTTGGCGGGCCATGAATGACCCGCGTCGGCTGTTTGGTCGGTGCCAAACAGCCTCTAAGTGAAGTCCATGGCCAAGAAAGTGGGAGTTTGGATCAGCATGAGAATCTCGAAGAATCCTTTTCGTTGGCTGTCGGTTGGATGGGGCGCGTGGATCTGGCTTGGCGCGTTGTGGCTGGCCCTGCCGGCCTGGGCCGCGGACGGGGCGGGCGATTCGATCTACCAGGTGCGCGGCATCGAGGTGTCGGTGCCGATGAGCAAGGGGCTCGAGGCCACCCATGATGCCGGGGTGACCCAGGCGCAACGCGAAGGATTGCGGCGTCTGCTGCTGCGCATGTTGACCCAGACGGAACGTGATGCGCGCAAGGAGTATCTGGCCACCCTGACCAAGGAGCCCAAACGGCTGGTCGAACGGACCGTGGTGCGCTCGGAAAAGCAGGTCGGGGAGCGGTTGAGCCTCCATCTGGATCTGCACTACGCCCGCAAGGAGGTCGTTGCCGCCCTCGGCAAGGAGAAGATCCCCTTCACCGAGGCGGCCTATCCTCTGGTGCTGCTGATCGTCTCCGAGGAGAAGACGGAGGGGGCTGCGACCCTGCTGTGGAAAGCCATGCCCGCCGCCGCCCGCGAACTGGGATTCAACGTGATGCAACCCCTCGGGGATCTGGAGGATCTGACCCAACTCTCCGCCGAACGGGTCGAAAAGGGGGATGCCGGGATGCTCGAATGGGCGGCCAGCCGTTACGGCGCCGGCGAGGTCTGGGTGGCTCGGGCCACCGCCACGCCGGTTACCGGAGGCAAGGGGGCGCGGATCAAGGTGGCGGCTACGCTGACCGTGGCCCGTCCCCATGTCGCCCCGATCCGGATCCAGGCCGGGGAGGAGAAAGGCGCCTCTTCCGCCGCCGAGGCGGCCAATGCCGTCTATCCCGCCGTGGCGGGCAAACTGGCCCAGCAGATCCTGGAACAGTGGGTCGCGGATCATGTGATCCAGCCTGGCAACAAACGCACCTTGAGGCTGCGGGTGATGCACGACGTCCAGGTGGCCAGAATGACCGAATTCCTGGCCGGTCTGCGCGCCGTGCCCGGCATGGCCGAACCTCGCATGGTCCAGGCGACCGCGCGGGAGAGCCTGTTCGATTGCGAATTTGCGGGTCGTGACGAGCAACTGGATGCCGCGCTGGCCAAACTGGTGGTCAAACGCGAAAAAAACGAGGAGGGGCTGACGCTCTGGTTGATCCCGCCGCCCAAGGGCGAAACGCCTGCACCTGCCGCGCCTCCGGCGGCGGCACCCGTCGCGCCCGCGCCAGAGGCCCAACCCGAACCAGCCTCTCCCGGCAAGACGTGGATGTGAGTCCATGAGGATCATGGCTGGGATGGAGAGTCTCCGGGTTCGCGAACCGCTGTTCATCGCCGCCGGCACCCGTGGATCCAAGCGGGTGGGGGGGCGTGAGCAGCCCTTTGTTCCGATCCGGGAGCGGACGAGCATCGAGCATGTGGTCGCCGCGGCGTTGGAGGCCACGTCGGTGGGACCGATCTACGTCTGGGGGGACCGGGAGCGGTTGGCATCCCGCCTGACCTGGGCAGTGCAACGGGCGCGGGAGAAGGGGATCGACCTGCATCTGGTCGAGGAGGGGAACCATTTCGTCGAGAGTTTCGTGATGACGGTCTTGCGCCATCTGCACGGGACGCACGGCATCAGTCTGAATCCGGAGGTGTTGACCGAGCCCCTGGGGCCGCGTCACTGGGCGCTGTGGCGGGAGTTGAGCCAGGAGGAGTCGATCGCCGCGACACGGGTGAATCTTCTGACCAGCGATCTGCCGCTGATCCGCCCCGAGGAGATCGACTGCCTGGTCACCGGCAAACGATCGGATGCGGATCTGGTGTTGGGGCGCACGCACCGGTCGGCCATCGATGCGGCGGTTGCGCGTTGCGACGAGCCGTTCCAATACGATCGGGCGGTCAAGAACTACTATGCCTTTCTGTCCGGGGATGAACCGGTCGATCTGATCGTCAACAACTTCCTGGCCGGACGACCGTTCCGGGTGCCGCGCTTCATCTGGAATCTGGCCGGACACCTGTTCAACAACCGCACCATCATCGAAGGGGGGCGGTTCAATCTCAAAAAGATCAAGAACAACGTGGTGTTCGTCAAATCGCTTTTTTCCAAGGCGCGTCAGGACGACAGCGAGGAGATCGCGATCGTCCGCAAGAATTACTACCAGATGTTGAAGGCCTTCTCGTTTCTTCTGCGCGCCTATTTCATCATTGTGAAAAACAAGGAGGCCAACCGCAAATTTCGCGATCTGGCCGTTCTGGAAGAGCGGATCCGCACCTTGACCGGCATGACCCTGACCTTGCATATCAGCGCCTGCGCGGGTCCGGCCCTGGATATCGATACCGAATACGAGATCGAATACATTGAACGCCATTTCGAACGACTGCGCGGTGGGGAGAGGGCCCGGATCCCGGCCTGAAATCCCCCCCGGAGGATGCCGGCCATGCGGCAACTGATCCTGGCGTTGGGCGTGGATCCCCTGTTCACCTTCGGGAATTTCATCGTCGGGACCTCCAACCGTCTGGCGCATGCGGCGGTTGGAGGGGTGATGGCATCCCCGGCCACCAGCTTGTTGTTGATCGGCGAGGCCGGCTGTGGCAAGAGCCATCTGCTGCATGCTGCGGTGGCCGACCGGCAGGCCGGGCAAGGTCACCATCTGGCCGCCTTTCTCGATCCGGAGGCCCTGGGCCTGGCTTTGGCCGATGGTGGGGAGGGGGCCTTGACCGGTTTTTTGGAACGCTGGTCGGGCCGGGTGCTGGTGGCGGTGGACAATCTGGAGCGCATCGCGGCGGGACCGGAGGTGGTTCAGGAGGGGTTGCTGTTTTTGTTCAACCACCTGCGCGCGTGCGACGGTCGTCTGTTGATCGCCTCGCGTCTCCCCCCCGTGGAGTTGACCAGGTTGCGGGCCGATCTGCGCTCGCGGCTGTTGTGGGGCCAGATGCTGGAGATCGCCCCGCCGGACGATGCCGAACGGGAGGCGATTCTGGCCAAGCTGGCCGCGGATCGTCAGGTGCGCCTGAATCCCGAGGTGATCCGTTTTCTGTGCGCCCGACTGCCCCGTCGGATCCCTGATCTGGCCGAGGCCCTGGATCGTCTCGATCGGGCCGGTCTGGAGCGGGTCCGGCCCTTGACCGTGCCGTTGGCCAAGGAGATCCTGGGGCTGTAACTGGCATGATGGGGGGAGAACCCCCTCACCCCCCGTACCATGGACCTCCCTTCGGGAGTTCCATGGTAACTGGCATGATGGGGGAGAACCCCCTCACCCCCCGTACCATGGACCTCCCTTCGGGAGTTCCATGGTAACTGGCATGATGGGGGAGAACCCCCTTACCCCCCGTACCATGGACCTCCCTTCGGGAGTTCCATGGTAACTGGCATGTCGTCATCCTCCGACCCCTCTTGTCGATGGTCCTTTCGTGCGCATCCTGACTTTTTCCACCCTCTTTCCGCATGCCGGCCATCCCGTGCATGGGATTTTCGTGGCCGAACGGCTGCGTCATCTGGTCGCCACCGGGGAGATCGAATCCCGGGTGGTGGCCCCGATCCCCTGGTTTCCGATCAGCCATCCACGCCTCAACCCCTTTGTTCAGCGCGGCACCCGGGCCCCGGCACACGAAACGATCCACGGCATCGAGGTGCTCCATCCGCGCTATTTCCTTCCCCCGAAAATGGGCATGACCAGCGCGCCCCTGTTGCTGGCGGCTGGCGCGTCCGCCACCCTGCGCCGCTTGAGCGCCAACGGGTTTGACTTCGATCTGATCGACGCCCACTATTTCTATCCGGATGGCATCGCCGCATGGTTGCTCGGACGCCAGTTGGGAAAACCGGTGGTGATCACCGCCCGTGGCAGCGATCTCAACCAGATCCCGGCCCACTTCTTGCCTGGTTGGATGATCCGTCGCGTCGCGGAGCGGGCGGATGGCCTGATTACCGTGAGCGCCGCCCTCAAGCGTGTCCTGATCGGGATGGACATCCCGGACGAACGGGTCACGGTGTTGCGCAACGGGGTGGATCTCGAACTCTTCTCACCGGTGGAACGGGAAGCGGAGCGGGCGGCGTTGGGTTGGCGAGGCCCGACGCTCCTCTCCGTGGGCCATCTGATCGAACGCAAGGGGCATGACCGGATCATCCGCGCCCTGCCCGAGTTGCCCGGCGTCCATCTGGCGATCGCCGGTTCGGGAGCGTTGCAAGAGCCTTTGCGCGCACTGGCGCGGGAACTTGGCGTGGCCGATCGGGTCCAACTGCTGGGAGAGATCCCGCAAGGTCAACTCAGGCGCCACTACTCCGCCGCCGATGCCCTGGTGTTGGCCTCGAGTCGCGAAGGGTGGGCCAATGTGCTCCTGGAGGCCATGGCCTGCGGCACGCGGGTCGCGGCGACCCGCGTTTGGGGCGCGCCGGAGGTGGTCACCGCGCCCGAGGCCGGGGTGTTGATCGAGGGGCTCGAACCGGCGGCCATCGCGCTGTCGGTGCGCGATCTTCTGGCGCGACCGGCGGATCCCGAGGCCACCCGTCGCCATGCCGAGACATTCTCCTGGGAGGCGACCACGCGGGGGCAGATACGGTTGTTTCATGAGATCTTGAAGAGGGGAGGAGCATGGAAAATCAAGCGGTCGTGAAATTGGTTCCATCCACGATGGAGAGCGGCGTCCTGTCGCGTTGTCGGGTGGCGCTGCTCGCCAAGATGCGTGGCGATCTGCCCATGCCGGCACGGGTGGGTTGGGTCGAAATCGGTTGGTCGTGGTTGGGATCGTTTCTGGGGATCCTTCTGGTGGCCGGGCTGGAACGGCTCTTTTTTCAGGATTCCGATCTGATGCTTCTCCTTGGCAGCTTCGGGGCTTCGGCGGTGTTGATCTACGGCGCGCCCGCCAGCCCCTTGGCCCAGCCGCGCAATCTGATCCTCGGTCACTTCATTTCCGCCCTTATCGGCGTGGGCGCGGTGAAACTCCTGCCCGGTGTGACCTGGCTGGCCGCCCCCCTGGCCGTCTCCCTGGCCATCGTCGCCATGCATCTGACCCGCTCCCTCCATCCTCCCGGTGGCGCCACGGCTCTGATCGCGGTGATCGGTTCCGAGCAGGTCCGCGCTCTCGGGTTCTTGTATGCCTTTCTGCCCGTTCTGGTCGCAACGACTTTGATGCTCGGCGTGGCCTTGATTTTCAACAATCTCATTCCCGCGCGTCGCTATCCGCTCTGGTGGTAGCCGGAAAGCCGGGCGTGGGGGACTCTTCGCGCCGGCGGCGAGCGGTGAAAAATTGGGTAACGATTCAGGACCCCTACATTTGGCGGGGTCCAGGGGCCATTGGCCCCTGGTGGGATCCAAGGGCAAAGCCCTTGGGACTCATTACTTTTGCCTTTGACTTTAGCGCGTTCTCCAAAAGCAGCATTTTTCGCGATTCTTGCGAAAAATGCGCCGCGCGTAGCCTATGCGGGAGTCGTTTCCGTTTTTTACCGTGGAACTCCCTTCGGGAGTTCCATGGTACGAGGGGTGAGGGGGTTCTCCCTCCATCAGGCACGTTACAAAATTTGCAAAATTGGCTTTGCCTTTATGGTTGAGAATGTGTATCATTCATTCACTTCTCAACCCCCAGCCGCGCCCGATGCCATGAACAACGCCTCTTCCATCGCACCCCTCCTGATTCTTGAATCGCTCGCCTGTGGCCTCGATCCGCAGCGCCCGGTGGTGCGTGACCTGAACTTGAGGGTGGATCCAGGCGAGATGGTGAGCCTGCTGGGGGCGAGCGGGTGCGGCAAGACCACGCTGTTGCGCGCCATCGCCGGGTTCATCCCGCTCATCGCCGGACAGATCCTGCTCAGGGGGGTGGCGATCGCCCGACCCGGCTTCTCGATGCCGCCGGAACGACGTCGCGTGGGCATGGTGTTCCAGGATTACGCCCTCTTTCCCCATCTGACCGTGGCCGAAAACGTTGCCTATGGCCTCAAGGGGGCAAGCCGGGAACGGATCCGCGCCACCACCCACGAGATGCTCGAACGGGTGGGGCTCGCCTCCCTGGCCCGTCGCTATCCCCACGAACTCTCCGGCGGACAGCAGCAACGCACCGCCCTGGCCCGCGCCCTGGCTCCAAAACCGGAGCTGATCCTGCTCGACGAGCCCTTTTCCAATCTGGATGTGGAGCTGCGCGAACGGTTGGGGGTGGAGGTCCGCCAAATTCTCGAAAGTCAGGGCACCACCGGCATCCTGGTCACCCACGATCAGCACGAGGCCTTTGCCTGGGGCGACAAGGTGGGGGTTCTTCATGAGGGGAATCTGCGTCAGTGGGGCACTCCCTATGAGCTTTACCACCAGCCGGTGGATGCCTTCGTGGCCGGCTTCATCGGCCAGGGAACCTTTTTGTCCGGGGTGAGCGAGTCGGCGGAGGAGATTCGTACCGCAGTGGGCATGGTGCGCGGCAAGCCCCACGGCGCGCGGATCGATCCCGGTACGGCGGTGCGGGTGCTGATCCGTCCGGATGACGTGTTGCCGGACGAAAACTCCCCGATCGTGGCACGGGTGATCCGACGCGCCTTTCGCGGCGCCTCGACCCTCTACACCCTGGAGCTTGATTCCGGCTGCCAGTTGCAATCCCTTTTCCCCTCCCACGCCGATCACCCGGTCGGCGAACGGGTGCCGATCCGCGTCTCCACCGATCACCTGGTGCTCTTTCCGGACGACCGGGCGGACGGTTCTTTCCTTTGTTATCCCGCCTCGCTCTGAACCGGCGCTCACAAGCATACAACCGCTCACTTGCAGGAAAGGATTGAAAACATGATCAAGCAAGCCCTTATCGCGCTGTTCCTCGCCATCGCGCTGTGTGGCGTTGCGCCCGTGGAGGCGAATGATGAACTGGTGATCTATTCGGCGCGCAAGGAGCATCTGTTGAAACCCCTGCTCGACGCCTACCAGGCCAGGACCGGGGTCAAGACCCGTTACCTCACCGATGGCGAGGGGCCGCTGCTGGCCCGTCTTCAGGCCGAGGGCGAGGCCACCCCGGCGGATCTGCTGATCACCGTGGATGCCGGCAACCTCTGGCATGCCGCCGAACAGGGGGTGCTGGCCGCGGTGGACTCCCCGACCCTGAACGCCAACATCCCGGAACGGCTGCGTGATCCGGAAAAACGGTGGTTCGGCCTGTCGGTGCGGGCGCGCACCATCGTTCATTCCACCGAGCGGGTCAAGCCGGAGTCCCTCTCCAGCTACGAGGATCTGGCTGCCGAGACGTGGAAGGGCAAGCTCTGTCTGCGCAGTTCGGAGAAAATCTACAACCAATCCCTGGTCGCCATGCTGATCGCCCGTCTCGGCGAGGAGCGCACCGAGAAGATCGTACGCGGCTGGGTGGCCAATCTGGCGGTGCCGGTCTTCTCCAACGACACCAAGCTCATGGAGGCGATCGCCGCGGGCAAGTGCGACGTAGGCATCGTCAACACCTACTACTTTGGCGCGCTGCTGAAAGAGAAACCCGCGACACCGGTCAAACTCTTCTGGGCCGATCAGAAGTCGAACGGCACCCATGTCAACGTCTCCGGGGCCGGAGTCACCAAACACGCCAAACATCGCGACGCGGCCATCCGGCTTTTGGAATGGCTCTCCACCCCCGAGGCCCAGGAGATCTTCGCCAAGCTGAACATGGAGTACCCGGCCAATCCGAAAATCCTGCCCCATGCCGAGGTCGCCGCCTGGGGAACCTTCAAAGGCGAGTCGCTCAACGTCTCCCTGGCCGGTCGGCATCAGGCCGCCGCCGTCCGTCTGATGGATCGGGCCGGGTATCCATGATCCGGTCCGTTTCTGGCGAAATCGGTCGCTGGCGTCTGATCGTCTGGCTGTTGACCGGGGTTGTGCTCGTGCCCGTCGGGGTGATCCTCTCTGCCTGGATCACCCCGGAGTGGGCCGCGTGGCGCCATCTGCTCGATACGGTGCTGACCACCCTCATGCTCAACACCGGCATCCTGATCGTGGGTGTCATCGCCTGGGTGTGGCTTTTGGGGGTGGGACTCGCCTGGCTCACCGCCTTGTGCGACTTTCCGGGACGGCGCTTTTTCGACTGGGCCCTGATCCTGCCCCTGGCCATGCCCGCCTATGTGCTGGCCTTCACCTGGCTGGGCCTGCTTGACTACGGCGGTCCCCTCCAGCTCGGACTCGCCCGCCGCTTCGGCGCCAACGGCTACTGGTTTCCGGATATCCGTTCGCCCGGCATGGTGGTTTTTTTCTTCGCCCTGTCGCTCTATCCCTATGTTTACATGCTGGCCCGTGCCGCCTTCGCCGGGCAGGGACGACGCATGCTCGAGGCGGCGCGCATCCTCGGACGCACCCCCTGGGGCGCCTTCTGGCATGCCGCCCTGCCCATGGCCCGCCCGGCCATCGCCGCCGGTTGCGCCCTGGCCGCCATGGAGGCACTGGCCGACTTCGGCGCCGTGTCGGTGTTCGGCTTTCAGACCTTCACCACCGCCATCTACAAGGCCTGGTACGGGATGTTCAACCTCCCCGCCGCCACCCAACTGGCCTCCCTGCTGCTGTTGTTCGTCCTGGCGGCTCTGACCGTCGAACGCCGCATGCGCGGACGGGCCCGTTATTTCGCCAGTGACGGCCATGCCCCGACCGAACGGGAACGGATCGTGCTCACCGGGATGGCCGGCTGGCTGGCCACCGGAGTCGCCACGCTGGTTTTTGGCCTGGCCTTCGCCGTGCCCATGACCCAGCTTGCCATCTGGGCCCTGGGACGCATCGCCCAGGATCTCGATGCCCGCTATTGGAGCCTGTTGGGACATACCCTGCTCCTGGGGGGCGGGGCTGCCTTGCTGGCCAGCCTCGTGGCCCTCATCCTCGGCCTGATCCGCAAGCGCCATCCCGAGGATCGCCCGATTCTCCTGGCGGTACGCCTGGCATCCTCCGGCTACGCGTTGCCCGGTTCGGTGCTCGCGGTCGGGGTGATGCTGGCCCTGATCGCCATCGGCAAGGCCCTGGGTGCCACTGGCGGCACGAACGGTGCCCTGGGCGCCGGTGTCGGTGCGTTGCTGCTGGCCTATCTGGCCCGTTTTCTGGCTGTGGCCATGGGGCCGGTGGAGAGCGGCCTGGAGCGCATCCGTCCCGCCATCCTCGAGGCCGCCCAGGGGTTGGGATCGGACCTGTGGGAGCAGATACGTCGCATCCATCTGCCCCTGTTGCGACCCGGCCTGCTGACCGCCACCCTGCTGGTGCTCATCGAGGTGATGAAGGAGATGCCCGCCACCCTGATGCTGCGTCCCTTCGGCTGGGATACCCTGGCGGTGCGCATCCACGAGATGACCTCGGAAGGGGAGTGGGAACGGGCCGCCCTGCCGGCGGTGACGCTGGTGTTGATCGGCGTGTGGCCGGTGATTTTGTTGGCGCGCAAGTCGGCAAAGCGTTAAACCTCGTCTATTTTGAGAAGCGTCGTTTCCCGCAAGGCCACACAGTGCCAAATACGAGCTTCGTTTCCAAACTTGCATGATGGGGGGAGACCCCCTCACCCCCAACCGTGGACCTCCCTTACGGGAGTTCCACGGTAATAAAGCGGAAACGAAGTTCGCGAAGGCTGCGCGCGGCGCACTTTTCGCAAAAGACGCGAAAAATGCTTCTTTGAGAAGAGCGCGCTCAAGTCAAAAGCACAGTCCCAAGGGCTTTGCCTTTGGATCCTACCAGGGGGATAAGCCCCCTGGACCCTTGCTAATGGAACTACGCATCTCGTGATGAATGCGGTTTAGAATGGGGGGGTGACGATTCAGGATCCCACGATTGCAGGGGGCAGGTGACCGCAAGGTCCCCGGCAGAGGTTCGGATGCGGCGCTTCCGAGCTTCTGACCTTGCTTTTGCTTTGGCGAGTTCTTCAAAATAAAGCGTTTTTCATGGTTTTTGTGGAAAACGCTGCGCGCAGCCTTGGAGGAATCCGCGGTGCGCATCCATGGAACGGGATCACGGGGATTGGCTCGATATCCGTGAGGCTCCGCTCGCAACGCGGTTCAACGAACAGTCGTCCCCCCTCCCTGAATCCCCAAGAACCGCTCTTCATCTCCCTACGAAAAACCGCTCGGCCAGCTCCTTGGCCGGGATGGGCCGGCTGATCAGATATCCTTGCAGTTCGTCGCAGCCCAATTGGGTCAACAGTTCCCGTTGGGCCGGCTCCTCGGCCCCCTCGGCGGTGGCGCGCAGCCCCAGGGTGTGGGCCAGGGAGATGATCGCCTCGGTGATCACCGCATCCTCGCGATGGGTGGTGATCTCGCGCACGAAGGAGCGGTCGATCTTCAGGATATGCACCGGCAGGCGCCGCAGATGGGAAAAGGAGGAGTAGCCGGTCCCGAAGTCGTCCACCGCCAGATGGATCCCCATATCCCGGAAGGCGCGCAGGGTGTTCATGGCGTGCCCCACGTCGTGCATCACGATCGCCTCGGTCAACTCCAGTTCGATGTGTCGGGGTTCCAGACGGTTCTCCTCCAGCACCCGGCGCACCACCATCACCAGATCGTGACGTTCGAACAGGTGGTGGGAGAGATTGATGGAGATCCGCAGCGGCGGATGGCCCTGGTCGAGCCAGGTGCGCGCCTGTTTGCAGGTCTCCTCGATCATCCACAGATCGATCTCCTCGATCAGCCCCAACTCCTCGGCCAGGGGCAGGAACTCCCCCGGTGAGACCGGCGTGCCGCCGCGTCGCCAGCGTACCAGGGCCTCGGCCCCGGCCAGTCGATCCTGTTGCAGATCCCAGCGCGGTTGATAGTGGGCCTCGAGTTCTCCCCGTTCGATGGCGCGACGCAGATCCCGCTCCAGGGCGATCCGTTGCGCCCCCTTCCGGTTCATTTCCACGGAAAAGAAACTGAATTGATTCTTGCCCTGCGCCTTGGCGAAATGGGTGGCGATGTCGGCGTTCTTGAGCAGTTCGTCCGGGGTGGCGCCGTTCTCGGGAAAGAGCGAGATGCCGATGCTGGCGGTGATGAAGATCTCCTGGCCGGTGGAGAGCAGGATCGGTTTGGAGATCGCCTGGGAGAGCTTGCGGGCCAGATGGATCACATCGTCGGCCCGGGCGATGTCTTGGAAAAGCACCAGAAATTCATCCCCGCCGACACGGGCCACGGTATCGCCGTCGCGCACGCTCTCCAGGAGACGGGTGGCGGTCTCTTTCAACAGTTCGTCTCCGGCGCGATGGCCGAGGGACTCGTTGATGGTTTTGAAGCGGTCCAGGGCGCAGTGCATCAATCCCACGCTGGTGCTGCGCCAGGGGGCGCGGGTCAGGGTCTGGGAGAGACGCTCCACCAGCAGCGAACGGTTCGGGAGTTGGGTGAGCATGTCGAAGTTGGCCAGGAAATGGAGTTGCTCTTCGTTGCGCTTGCGCTGGCGGATATCCTGCACCAGAATCACCGTGCCGGCCAGGGACTCCCCTTCGTGCAACAGGGAGCTGGAGATCGATACCGCCACCTCGCGTCCGTCGGCGGTCAGAAAGGTGGTTTCCTGGAAGCGGAACGGACGTTCGGCCAGCATGTCCCGATACATGATGGCGCAGAAGGATGGATCCGGGATCAGTTCATCCAGATGGCGACCGATCAGTTTCTCCTCGGTCTCCTCGAGCAGGGTGAGGAGCGCCTTGTTGACCCGCTGGATGCGGTTGTCGCGATCGAGAATCAACAGGCCATCGAGCATGGCGCTCAGGATCTGCTCCATGAACCCCTTGGCGTCGGTCTTATGGTGCAGGGTGTCGAGCAGTTGGTTGAAGGTGTCGATCAGGGCGCCGGATTCGTCATGGGTGGGGGGCGGGATCCTGGTGGAGAGGTCGAGCGGTCCGTGGATGAGCCGTTGCATGGCCTCGCGCAGCATGCCGATGGGGGCCAGAAGCCGTTCGCCATGGCCGCGCAGGGTCATGAGGGTGAGGATGGTCAGGGTGGCGGCGAGCAGCAGATGGGCCAGGAGCGGATCCAGAAGCCAGGTGCGCGCTTCGGGCATGAGGGCCCGTTCGGCGTGCAGGTGGGCGATGCGCAGGTTGCCGACGCTTGACGGACGGAAGGCGATCAGCCACCGTTCCCCGGCCAGTTGGAGTTCGTCATGTCCGGTTTCGCCCTGACGGATGCGATCGAGGATGGCCCCCCAGACCTTGGCGTCCGGACGTTCCAGGGTTGTGGCGCGGCTGTCGGCGAGAATGGCGCCGTCCGGGGCCAGGATGAGTTGATGGCCTTCGTTCTCCGGATGCCGGTGGGTGTGATGCAGCAGGTCGCGCAGCTTTTCCACCGGGGGTGGTCGGGAGGAGAGGTCGCCCGCGACCAGGATTTCGATCTCCCGGATCAACGCCAGATTGGCCCGGTCCAGAAAGGTGATGGCCGATTCGAGGGCGCTTTTCCCGGTGAGATAGTGGGATATGGCGGCACTCCCCCCCAGTCCGACGAGCAGGGGGATCAGGCACAGCAGAATCAGTTTGAGGCGCATGGACATGAGGTTGATCGGATACCCTTGGGGTTTCCCGTGCCGGTGAGTTCGGATCGAAAGCGCCCACGTTGCGGCGTGACATGGAATGATGAATGAATATCATAACACGATTGCATGCCACGGGTCACGGTTTGTGTCATGAACCTTGATGGCGTTTGTGCATGCATTTTTTGAAAAATGCGCTATTCTAATACCAACAGTCAAGTGATGGACGGTATTTTTTTATTTTGTTATGTGTGATGTGCGTGAATTTCATGGCCATCCTCAAGTCGGCGAGGTCGGGAACGCATAACGTGGACACCATCTTGATCGTGGAAGATTCGAGCAGTTTCGCGGCCTTGCTCAAGGGACGCCTGCAACGGGCCCTGGGTGTGGAGGTGGTGGTCGCCAAGAGTCTCGCCGAGGCGCGCGTGGTGCTCGAGCGCTATCCGCGCCGGTTCCTGCTGGCGATTCTCGATCTGTTCCTGCCCGATGCCCCGGATGGGGAGATCGTCGATCTGATGGTGACCCATCAAATCCCTTCGATCGCCCTCACGGGCATGTTCAAACCGCAACTGCGCCAGATCTTTCTCGACAAGGGGCTGCTGGATTACTTCATCAAGGACAGTCCGGGGGTGGTCGATACCGTGATCCAGGCCATCGAGCGGTTCCGCTCGAATCGCCGGACCCGCATCCTGGTGGTCGATGACTCCCGCGCCGCGCGTCGCCTGCTGTGCCGGCTCCTGGAACGGCACGGCTTCGAGTTGCGCGAGGCCGGGGACGGGGAGGAGGCCCTGCGCATTCTGGGCGAGGAGCCCCTCTCCCTGGTGATCAGCGATTATCAGATGCCGATCATGGACGGCGTGGCGTTCACGCGCCGCCTGCGTGACCACCACGGTCGCGAGGAGGTGGCGGTGATCGGCCTCTCCTCCCACGGCGACTCGGAGCTGGCGGCACGCTTCATCAAGGCCGGAGCCAACGACTTCCTCGTCAAGCCGTATCAACCCGAGGAGCTGTTGTGCCGGGTCCATCAGAACCTGGAGAACATCGAGAGTTATCAGGCCATCGTTCGCCTGTTGGATCGTCATCAGGCGATCCTGGCCCACGCCCTGGATGCCATCATCACCACCGATGAGGATGGGCGGGTGGTGGAGTTCAATCCCGCCGCCGAACAGCTGTTCGGATACGACCGGGAGGTGGTGCTGGGTCAGCCGATCGAGATGTTCATCGTGCCCGAGGGACAACGGGAGGCCCATCGGGTCGGCTTGAAACGCTTCGCCGCGCTCGGTCCCGAGGCGCCGCGTCTGCGGCGTCGCCTGGAGTTCCCAGGGGTGCGCGCCGATGGGCAGAGCGTCGATCTGCAAGTGTCGCTCACCTCCACGGTGCAGGATGGCAAGGTCCGCTTCATCGGCTTTCTGCAGGATGTCACCGACCGGCGGCAACTGGTGAAATCCCTCGAGGAGACCCTGGCCGTGGCCGAGTTGGCCAGCGTGGCCAAAAGCGAGTTCATCGCCAACATGAGCCATGAGATCCGTACCCCGATGCATGCGGTGTTGGGGTTCACGGAGCTGGCGCTCAAGGCCGATCTCAATCCCCGCGTGCGGGATTACCTGGCCAAGATCGAGAACGCCTCGCGCTCGTTGATGGGGATCATCAGCGATCTTCTGGACTTCTCCAAACTCGAGGCGGGCCGGTTGAGCCTCGATCCGGTGCCGTTCGATCTGCATCTGCTGGTGGAGCGGCTGGCGGACCTGTTCAGCAAGCAGGTGGCCGATCGTCGCATCGAGCTGGTCTTCGCGCTCCCTTCATCTTTCGACGCGGTGCTGTTCGGCGATGCGATCCGCCTGGAGCAGGTGTTGATCAACCTGATCCGCAATGCCATCAAGTTCACCGAACAGGGGGGCGTCACGGTGCGGATCACTCCGCGCGTCACCCCGGATGGCGGGGTCTGTCTGAGCTGCACGGTCCGGGATACCGGCATCGGCATCGATCCCTCCGTGCTGCCCAACCTGTTCGCCCCCTTCGTGCAGGCCGATGGTTCCATCACCCGCCGGTACGGCGGGACCGGGTTGGGGTTGTCGATCTGCCAGAGGCTGGTGTCGCTGATGGGCGGACGGATGTGGTCGGAGAGTGCGCCAGGACAGGGGAGCGAGTTCGGCTTCGAGGTGTGCGTGGGGATGCACGGCCAGAACCGGCGCAAGTCGCTCACCCTCCCGGAGGAACTGTGGGGCGGACGGGTGCTGGTGGCCGACGACGATCCGGGAACACGGACGGCCCTGGCCGAGCTGCTTGAAGAGTTGCTGCTCGAACCCGAGGTGGTGGCCTCCGGGTCCGAGGCGGTGGCGCGGGTGCTGGCTGCCAACGGCACCGGGCGCGCACCTTACAGTCATGTGCTTCTGGATTGGCGCATGCCGGGCAAGGATGGGGACGTGGCCGCGGTGGAGATTCGGGCGGCCCTCGATGCCAGGGTGCCCAGACCACCGTTTCCGGTGATTCTGCTGCTGGCGCCGTTCGGAGTCGGCGAGGTGCTCGAACGCATGGAACGGGCCGGCATGGACGGTTTCATCGACAAGCCGGTCACCCGCTCGCGGCTGATTCGCGGTCTGGCCCATCAGGGGAAGGACGAGGCGGATCAGGTGGATCGGCGCCGCGAGAAACTCCTGGCCCAGGAGGAGGAGACCGGCGCGCGCATCGGTGGGGCACGGGTGCTGCTGGCCCAGGCGGGGGAGGTGTCGGCGCGGATTCTCACCGAACTTCTGGAACGGATCGGCCTGGTGGTCGAGTTGGCCACGGATGGGGCCCAGGTGCTGGAATGGGCGGGTCGCCATCCGTTCGACGTGCTGCTGATCGATTCCCAACTGCCGGAGTGGGGTGGCCCGGAGTGCGTGGCCCGTCTGCGCGCTTTGCCCACCGGTGCCGAACTGCCGGTGATCGCCCTTCTGGCCCAGGGTGGGATCGAGGAGAAACGTCACTGCCTGGATGTCGGCATGCGCGATACCCTGGAGCTGCCTCCCCGTGCCGAGCGTCTGCATGGCTTGTTGAAAAAATGGGTGGCGCCGTTTGATGGCTGGGATCCCCCCGAGGGGTTCCCCACGCCGGAAGCGCAACCTCTGCTGCGTCTGCCTGGACTCGATCCGGCGCACGGTCTGGAACGGGTGGCCGGGAACCGGGGATTGTACCGCCGGCTGCTGATCCGTTTTCGTCGCGAATACGAGGAGATGCTCGACGCCCTGCCGGGGTTGATCGAGATGGAACGGCACGAGGACGCGGCGCTTCGGCTGCATGTGCTGCGCGGCGCGGCGCGCGCGGTGGGCGCCATCACCCTGGCCGAGGCCGCCGGCGAGCTGATCGATGCTCTCGCCGCGGATGACCCGGTGTGGCGTCATGTGGCCCTGGCCACCTTCATCCAACGGATGCGGGTGGTGATGGGTGGTTTGGGCGTGGATCCGGCTCGGCTGGTCGGTGCGCCGGATCCGGGCGTGGCGCGGACCGACCTGTCCGGGGTGGATGTCGAACGGGCGCTGCGGCTGATGAGCTGGATCCTCGATCGGGTGAGCAGACATTGCATCGAGGTGGAGCCGTGGCTGACCGATCTGGGGTCGCTGCTCAAGAACAGCGACTCCTGGTTCACCTACCAGGAGCTGGCCCGTCAGATCGAGGTGTACCGCTTCGCCGAGGCCGAGGAGCGGCTGCATGCCCTGGCGCGCCTGTTCGGACGCGAGCCGATCGCCGTGCCGCCGCCCCGCGAGGAGCCGTCCAAGGCGCGGGTGCTGATCGTCGATGATCAGCCGGGCAATGTCGATCTGTTGAAGGAGTGGCTGGCCGACCACCACCGGCAGGTGGCGCTGAGCGGTCCCCAGGCGCTGCGGGCCGCCTTCTCCGGCGAACCGCCGGATCTGATCCTGCTGGACATCATGATGCCGGAGATGAACGGCTACGAGGTGTGCCGGCAGTTGCGGGAGCAGCCGGTGACGAAAGAGATCCCGGTGATCTTCGTCACGGCCCGGAAGGAGGTGGCCGACGAGAGCGAGGGGTTCATGATGGGTGGGGTGGATTACATCACCAAGCCGTTTCATGGAGAGATCGTCAGACGGCGCGTGGCCACCCATCTGGAGTTGAAACGCCATCGCGACGCGCTCGAGAAGGAGGTCGCGGCGCGTACCGCCGAGTTGCGCATCGCCAAGGAGGAGGCGGAACGGGCGCGGGAGATGGCCGAGGCGGGCAATCGGGCCAAATCCACCTTTCTGGCCCACATGAGCCATGAGATCCGTACCCCGCTCAACGCGATCCTCGGGGTGAACGAGCTTCTGATGGAGGCCAGCGCCACGGAGGAACAGCGCCGGTATCTGGAAATGTCGCGCAAGGCGAGCGAGTCGCTGCTGGCCCTGATCAGCGACGTGTTGGACTTTTCCAAGATCGAGGCCGGCCAGTTCGATCCCGAGTGTTCCGCCTTTGATCTGCCGGCCCTGGTGGTCGGCGCGGCGGAGATCATGCAGGTGCCGGCGCGGGAGCGCGGCATCGGATTGAAATGGCTCGTGGATCCGGGTTTGCCGGTGCATGTGCGCGGGGATCCGAACCGGTTGCGGCAGATCCTGTTGAACCTGTTGGGCAATGCGGTCAAGTTCACCCTCGAGGGGGAAGTGGTGCTGGAGGCGAGCCGCGAGCCGGGCGGACGGATCCTGTTCGCGATCCGCGACAGCGGCATCGGCATCCCGGCGGACAAGTTGACCAGCATCTTTCAGCCGTTCCGGCAGGCGGACCGGTCGATCACCCGCAAGTTTGGCGGATCGGGTCTGGGTTTGTCGATCTGCGCGCTGCTGGTGGAACGGATGGGCGGACGGATCGCGGTCGAGAGCGCGGTGGGGCAGGGGAGTCGTTTTTCGTTTTCCCTGGAGTTGCCGGTCGTCGAGACGGAGGGATCGGTTCCTTTGGTATCGGTGGTGCGTCAGGGGGCGCGCGACGAGACGACTCGAGACGCGGAACGGGGATTGTCGATCCTGCTGGCCGAGGACTCCGAGGACAACCGGTTGTTGATTCGTGCCTTCCTGAAGGCCACGCCCCACACGTTGACATTCGCCGAACATGGCGGTCAGGCGGTGGAGTTGTTTCAGGGGGAGCGGTTCGACATCGTGCTGATGGACATCCAGATGCCGGTCATGGACGGCTACGCGGCCACGCGGACGATGCGCGCCTGGGAGCTGGAACAGGGGCTGGTGCCGACCCCGGTGGTGGCCCTGACCGCCCATGCCATGCAGGAGGCCTCAGCCGAGGCCATGGCCGCGGGGTGTGACTATTATCTCTCCAAGCCGATCTCCCGGAAGCGGTTGTTGGAGGTGCTGCACGAGTTCGCGGCGCGGTAGGGTTGGTGCGAACAGATTCGCCACGAACCAAAGCAGGAATCATGGGACATTGTTGGACGGAATTGAGTTGGCTTTTGGCTTTGATTTGTCGATGTCTTTTGCTGTCTGGGTTTTGTAATGATTGATCGTATTGATAATGCGGTCACGATACAGTGGAATGTCTTCCACGGATTGAATCAAGATTTTTTCTTCATTGTTGTTGTCAAGAAGAGTCAGATATTTTGTCGATTGATTAAGCAGTAATCGACAAATCGGTTTTCTGTTTGAATCGTCAAGAAGGATGCTAAAATAGGACACGGCATCCCTAAAAAACAATCTTTTTGTGTCAATATAACCAGTAAGAATTATTTTAAGTATATCAAAACCCCTTAATTCTTCCTCTGTGGTTTGTATGCGATTGTCTTTGCTTTGTTTTGGGGATTGACCCGGAACAGGAGTCGTCGCTTTTTGTATGGCTTCGGGTTGAATGGTAGGTTCTTCCGAACTTTGACTGATTGCCTTGAGTCTGTGGTTGATGGTATCATTAATGAATTGATTGAACGCGCGGCTGGTTATGCCAGAAAATTGTTCCAGAATGTTTTGTCTTAATTGACCAGGGTGCACTTGTTTGGTGATAAATTTCACAAACTCTTCGGTTGGTTCTATCGTTTGTTGAAAGAGATAACGTTTGATTTCTCTCGTGTATTTCAGATCTACGGCGGTTGTTTTTAGTTGGTGGTGATCAAATCGATTTTTGCTGAATTTTTTTAATTCTTGAAGCAGATCCTCTCGGCAATCCAGCATATCGAATTCCAGAAAGGGCTTTGCATCCATTTGATTGGGTTTTTCCAGATCAGAGTAAAACTTGTAAACAATTCCGTTTGTCAGTACAGCGACCTTGGCTTCTGTTGTGCTAAAATATCGAAAAAGTTGTGATGTGTGCTCATCTTCCAAGGTGAATCCACACCATTTGCATTCAAAAAGCATGATTGGCTGACCATCTTGTAAGATGGCATAATCAACCTTTTCACCCTTTTTGGTCCCAACATCTGCTGTGTATTCTGGAAAGACTTCTGAAGTGTCAAAAATATCGTAACCTAGAGTCTTGATAAAAGGAATGATATAGGACTGTTTTGTTGCTTCCTCGTTAGCGATTTTCTCTTTGGTCTTTTTGATTCTGGAAGAGATTGCTAAAATTTCTTCATTAAAGTCCATTTTATCCCCCATGTCTTTCTGTATCATGGATTAATATTGTTTATCTCTGCAATCAAGTTGAATTTAGCATGATCAGGAACATAATGCAATAAAATTTCTAATCATTTTTAGATCAATTGTCAATCTGTTGCGCTTTTTGAGATCAAGAGGTTAATCTGCACCAATCGTTCCTTGTTTAACGGCAAGCTGGATGTGTTTGCTTCAATTGCTGCGGGTGATGGTCATGAGAATACTGGTATCCATGCCTGTCCCGTCCGCGCAAGGCATCGAATCTCCCTGGGGTGTGGAATCCGTCGTCATGGTCTAAAAACAGAGCGGGATCGAACCCACGCGCCAATGGTGTCTGGGTTTGGAACCTTTACCACGTCTACGACTCGCGGGCGGCGTTTCACGGCAGAATCAATTCACCGTTCGCACCCAACGGGAACATCGGCGCCCAGGTGATCTCCCACGGGTGACCATCCAAATCGGCGAAATAGGCGGTGCGTCCTCCCCAGGGGGTGTCGGCGGCGGGTGTCAGCAGGGTTGCGCCCTTCTCCAGGACCTGGGCCAACTCCCGGTCCACATCCTCCCGCGCCACCACGTTGATCCCCAGGGTGATGCCGCCCGCGTTCGGTGCGGCCTCCGGCCTGCCCTGATCCGCCAGCAGGTTGGATAGGGGATAGAGCCCGATCACCATGCTACCGGTCTGGAAGAAACAGATGTGTTCGTTGCTCTCCTTCCAGGTTTGCCAGCCCAGGCTCTCATAGAACATGCGCGCGCGATTCATGTCGCGAACCCCGAGGGTGACCAGGGAGAGACGTTGATCCATGGGAACTCCTTGTGGAGGGTGTGAAGGTTGGTTTCTGGCACGCGGTCCAGCGTGGCGGGTGTGGCGTTGAAGGCGTTCCAGCTCATCTTCCGACAATTCCGGAGCACACTGCAAGAGAAATGCGTTCCGGGGCGTGGTGGGCCGATGATCGGAGTGATGGCTGAGGTGGATGGTGGTCATCGGCACGATTCATGCTGATTGGTGTTCAGTGCGTGAACCGGAATGCATGTGGCGTCGATGGTTTGACGGTCGGTTGCGCGACCCGGGGATGCACCCCTCGCGCGTGGGTCCCTGGAGGGCGATGCGCGGACCCTTATTTGGAAGGAGCAGGCAGATGGCCGAGTTCGGTTTGTTGGGGAATGAAGGGGCGTTCAAGTCCAATCTGATGAATCTGCGTCATCGGCGTCAGGAGATCATCGCCTCCAACATCGCCAATGTCGATACCCCCGGCTACAAGGCGCGCCGTCTGGAGTTCGAGGATGTGCTGCGCGACTCCATGCCGGTGGGCGACGAACTGCCCGTGGCGCGCACCTCGCGTCAGCACATGCCGATGGCCATGCACATCCCGGTGGAGGGGGAGTTGCAGGAGGTCGAAACCCCGATTCCCAAGGGGGATCAGAACAGCGTGGATCTGGAGCAGGAGATGGCCCGTCAGAGTGCCAACCAACTCCTTTACAACTATGCCGCCCAATCGATGAATTCGCAGATCAGCAATCTGCGCATGGTGATTCAGGGTGGATCCTCCCAGTGATCCGCCGGTCGTCAAGGCGTGATCGATACCAAGCACTTGTACAGGGAATGGCCCCATGGACGACTTCCTGACCTCGTTTCGCGTGACCTCCTCGGGATTATCGGCACAAAGGTTGCGTCTGAACATCATCGCCGAGAACCTCGCCAATGCCCAGACCACCCGTACCCCGGAAGGTGGGCCCTACAAGCGCAAGGATCCGGTCTTTTCGGCCAAGTCGTTCGACGAGATGTTGAGTCGCGAACAGATGGCCGCCACCACGGGCGTGGCCGTGGAACGGATCCATGTGGACGAGCGTCCGCCTCGCATGCAGTACGATCCGTCCCATCCGGATGCCAATGCCCAGGGGTACGTGGCCATGCCGAACGTGGACCCCACGGCGGAGATGGTCAACATGATGGCGGCCAGTCGCGCCTACGAGTCCAATGTCACGGTTCTCAACGCCTCGAAGGCCATGGCCATGAAGGCGTTGGAGATCGGTCGTTAGTCGTATTAGGGAATATCAAGGAGTCAACCGATGTCCATCAATCCGATCGGCACCACGCCCCTGCCGCCCATCAACCTCTCCACCCCCTCGATCACCGGAGGGGAAGGGGGAGGGGGTCACTGGGAGGATTTTTCCGTGACCCTGGCCCGCCAGATCAAGGAGACCGACCGGCTCGGCAAGGATGCCAAGGAGTTGAGTGAAAAGGCGCTCCTGGGCAATGCCGGGGTGAGCATTCACGAGGCCCAGATCGCCGGTTCCAAGGCCGAGTTGCACATGCGTCTGCTGATGCAGGTGCGCAACAAGGCCCTGGAGGTCTATCGGGAAGTGATGAGCATGCCGGCATGATCCTGACCGCGCGCAAGCGCGTCGGGCAGACGGCTGTAACTGGCATGATGGGGGAAGAACCCCCCTCCCCGTACCATGGACCTCCCTTCGGGAGTTCCATGGTACCGTGCATGATGGGGAGAGACCCCCTCACCCCCGACCATGGACCTCCCTGGCGGGAGTTCCATGGTAACTCGTTATTTTAGTCTTTAGGCGTTGAGGATACCTGAACATGGCAGAGGCGACGAGCGCGATGGCTGCCCGCTCCGAGGCACCAGCGGAAGTTTTCACGCGGTTTCTGGAGCGTCTCCCGCTGGGCGGGCGCAACGGATTGCTGTTGGCCGTGGCCGCCACGGCGCTGGCATTGACGGCGATCATCTGGTTTGCCACCCGGCCCAGCTACAAGGTGCTCTACTCCGGGCTCCCGGAGGCCGAGGCCGGCAAGGTGGTGGCTCAGCTCACCACGATGAACGTGCCGTATCAGCTCTCGATGGGAGGAACCACCATCGAGGTGCCGGCCAACAAGCTTTACAACGCGCGTCTGGATCTGGCCAGCCAGGGGATTCCCAAGCAGGGGACCGGCACCGGTTTCGAGATCTTCGACAAGACCAATCTGGTCGGCATGACCGATTTTCTGCAACGGATGAACTTCCAGCGCGGTTTGCAGGGTGAACTGGCCCGTACCATCGAGAGCATCGACGCGGTGAGCAAGGCGCGGGTGCATCTGGTGCTGCCCAAGAAGTCCCTGTTCGTCTCCGAGGAGAAACGGGCCACCGCCTCGGTGGTGATGGAACTTTCCCGTCCCCTGAACGCCAAGCAGATCGAGGGGATCACCCATCTGGTGGCCTCGGCGGTGGAGGGGTTGGAGGAGTCGGATGTCACGCTGCTCGATCACAAGGGGAACCTGATCTCCAGCAAGAAGGCGGTCACCACGGATGGCCGCATGCCTGCCGAGGAGAGCCTGAGCCTGCAACGTCAGGTGGAAAAGACCCTCGAGGATCGCGCCCAGGCGATGTTGGACAAGGTGGTGGGGGTGAATGCCAGCGGCGTGAGCCGCAGCATCGTGCGCATCACCGCGGACCTGGATCTCAAGCGGGTGGAGCGCAGCGAGGAGAAGTTCGATCCCGAAGGGCAGGTGGCGCGCAGCGAACAAACCGTCAACGAGAGCAGCCGTGGCTCGTTCGGCGAGAGCGGCGTGCCGGGTGTGCGTCCCAACGATGCCAACGACAAGGTGAAGGCCGGCGGGAGCGGTTCCGAGCAGTCGCGCAGCGTGGAACGCGAGACCATCAACTACGAGATCAGCAAGACGGTCAACAAGATCGTGTTGCCGGTCGGCACCATTCAACGGCTCTCCATCGCCGTGCTGGTCGATGGTCACTACGAGGCCGATCCGAACAACAAGGGCAAGGATCTCTACAAGGAGCGCACCTCCGACGAGTTGGCGCAGCTCCAGAAGATCATCGAGCAGGCGGTCGGGTTCCGCACGCAGCGCGGCGACACCATCCAGGTGACCAGCGCGCCGTTCGAACCGCTCACCGGTGGTCTGGAGCAGACGGTCAAGTTCTGGGAGCGTCCCGAGTTCTATCTGCAGGCGGGTCTGGCGGTCATCGTCCTGCTGCTGCTCTTCCTCGTCCTCAAGCCGATGGTCATGCGTCTGCTGCTGGGCGAGAAGGTGCCGGATTCGAGTGGCGTGCCGGCGGCGGTGGCCGAGTTGGAAGCGCAACTCGTGGCCGAGGGGGTGGGTACCCTGCCCACCGAACAGCCGATGCGCATGCGTACCCCGGATCGCAACATCAAGCTGACGCAGCAGATGATCAGCGAACATGCGGACGAAGCGCGCGAGATCCTGCGTTCCTGGTTGTTGCAGGAAGATTGAGCCCGGTTTGGTGACCCAACATAAAGGTTGATGGAGAGGGCGGACCCATGGCGGAAGCAGCGGTTGACAACGAAGTCTGGAACGAGCCGGCGGGGGAAGCGGTGCCGAAGCGCAAGATCAGCTCGCGCACCAAGCTGACCGGCAAGGAGAAGGCGGCGATCTTCATTCTGTCGTTGGCCGACGAGGATGTGAAGAAGATTCTGGACGGGATGCAGGAGGACGAGGTGCGCGAATTGACCCGCACCATCGCCCGGATCGGCAGTACCCCCCAGGATGTGGTGCGGGCGGTGCGTCAGGAGTTCCTGGACCGGTTCGAGTTGCAGCAGTTCGACGTGCGCGGCGGCATGAACAAGGTCAAGGACATGATCTCCAAGGCGCTTGGCAAGGAGAAGGCGCGTCAGTTCCTCAAGGAGTTGCAGCAGGGGCCCAAGAATACCCCTTGGGAGATCCTCAACGCCATGGAACCCACATTGGTGGCCACTTTCCTGTCCAACGAGCATCCGCAGAGCATCGCGTTGATCCTGTCGCAGTTGCAGGTGGAGCAGGCGTCCTATGTGGTTGACTATCTGATCAGCGACGTGCAGCAGGAGGTGATCCTGCGCATGGCCAAGCTGGGCAGTCTGCCGCCTGGCGCGCTGGAGGATATCGAGGAGTCGCTTTTGACCGAACTCGAGGCGTTGGGCGCCACCCGCGGTGGCTATGCCAAGGAGGGTGGTGGTGGTGTCAAGAAGGTGGCGGAGCTGTTGAACATGATGAGCCGCGACCTTTCCGACAAGCTGTTGGCCTATCTCGACGAGGAGGACAACCCGCTCGCCGAGGAGGTGCGCAAGGAGATGTTCCTGTTCGAGGATCTGCTGCTCATGGACGACAAGAGCTTCCAGACCCTGCTGCGCGAGGTCAACAACGACGAGCTGCTCTCGGCCCTCAAGGGGACCGACGATCGACTCAAGGAGAAGTTCTTCCAGAACATGTCCGAGCGCGCGGCGGAGATGTTGCGCGAGGATCTGGAGATGATGGGGCCGGTGAAGGTGGCCGACGTCGAATCCGCCCAGCAGAGCATTCTGAAAGCGGCGCGTCGTCTCGAGGCCGAGGGGGCGATCGTCATCATGGGCAAGGGCACCGACGACGTGGTGCTGTAACGTGCAGGATGGGGAGAGAACTCCCCTCATCCTCCGTACCATGGACCGCCCTTCGGGCGTTTCACGGTACCGTGCAGGATGGGGGGAGAATCCCCCTCATACCGCCCTTCGGGCGTTTCACGGTCAAAAGGCGGTTGGATGAGGCCATCCAGGCGACCACTCAACCGTTTTCAGGTTGTAACCCGATCCACGACAGGGGAAGCGATCCGTGTCCGAGAGTAACGTTGCGGAGATCATCAAGGCCGAGGCCGGCGGATTGGCGTGCCGTCGGGTGGGAATTGGCGCCCTGCTCGACGCGCCGCGCGAGATCAAAGGGGAGCACTTCTTGCGGTTGCGTCCGGATGGACGGCTGCCGGTGGTGGTGCCGCCCAAGAAGGAGCCGGAGATCTCCCCCGAGGAGTTGCACGCCCGTCGTCTGGAGCAGATGGAGCGGGAGGTCTATCAACGGGTCTTCGCCGCCGCCGAGGCCGCCGGACTCAAGGCCGGCGAGGAGCGCATGGAGCGTGAGATCCACGCCATGCTGCCGCGACTCGAGGGGGTTCTGGCCAATCTCGAGCAGCTTCACGCCCGCATTCTGGCCGGCGCGGAGCGTTATCTGGTCGAAACCACGCTGGTGCTGATCCGCGATCTGATCGCCAGCGAATTGACGGTCAACCCCGAGATCGTGGCCGAGCGGGTCAAGCGGATCCTCAAGCGCGCCGCCGGACGCAAGGGGATCGTGATCCGGGTGTCGCCGGGCAACGCGCGGATTCTGGAGCGGATCCGGGCCTTCGGCAACCTGAACATCGAGTCGGATCCGACCCTTTCGTCGGGCGCGGTCCATCTGGAGAGCGATTTCGGCGGTCTGGAGGACAATCTGGAGATCCAGCTCAAGGAGGTGGAACTCGCCATGCGCGAGTATCTCCAGGAGCGTCTCGACGCCATGGATGTCCCGGACATCGCCGAGCGGGCGCGCGAGTCGGCCGCGTTGGCCGCGGCGCGGGAACCGCTTCCGCTCATCCCGGATCCGGGCAGCGTGCCGAATCGTCCCATCCGTCCGCCCATGCCGGCGATGTCGCGGGCCAGGGAGGAACCGGTGGCTCCCGCCGTTCTGGCTCCCGCCGTTCTGGCTCCCGCCGTTCTGGCTCCTGCCGCATCCTCTTCCGCCTGGGTCGGTGGGGAGGAGTCTGTCGGGGAATCGCTGTCCGAGGAGGCGTTCGTCGGGGAAGAACGGGCCGGGGAGGATCCGGTCGAAGAGGCAGACGTCGGTGAGGCGTTCGTCGAAAACGGGCTGGACGGCGCCGAGGATTGGGGCGCCCTGGCCGGGGACGACTGGTCCGTGGATGAACTGGACCCCGAGGATCGGGTGGAAGAGTTGGCCATCGACGAGATTTTCACGGAGGCGTCATGAACTTCGACCTGGAACTCCCGTGGGGAGACTATCAGGAGTCGGCGCGACGCGGACTCGGCATGAAGCGTACCGGCAAGGTGGCGCAGGTGCTGGGACTGCTGATCGAGGGGGAGGGTCCCTCGGCCTCGATTGGCGATATGTGCGAAGTCTACCCGGACGACGGCTCGGCCCCGATTCGCGCCGAGGTGGTGGGATTCCGCAGCGATGCGTTGTTGCTGATGCCGCTGGGGGCGATCAAGGGGATTCATCCGGGCAGTCTGATCGTGTCGCGCGGACGGGCGGAGATGGTTGGGGTGGGGGATGCGCTGTTGGGTCGGGTGCTGGGTCCCACGGGGGAGCCGATCGATCACGGTCCGCCGATCCATCTGTCCGAGTTCACCCCGCTGAATGCCGAACCGATCAATCCTCTGCACCGCCGGCGCATCTCCGAGAGCCTGGATCTGGGGGTGCGGGCCATCAACGGCCTGTTGACCATCGGACGCGGCCAGCGGGTGGGGATCTTTTCCGGTTCCGGTGTGGGTAAAAGTACGCTGTTGGGCATGATGGCCCGGTACACCGAGGCGGATGTCAACGTGATCGCCATGGTCGGCGAACGTGGCCGTGAGGTGGTGGAGTTTCTGGAAAAGGATCTGGGGCCGGAGGGGATGCAGCGTTCGGTGGTGGTGGTGGCCACCTCGGATCAGCCGCCGCTGTTGCGATTGCGCGCCGCCCATCTGGCCACCGCGATCGCCGAGTATTTCCGCGCCCGTCAACAGCATGTGCTGTTGTTGATGGACTCCCTGACCCGTTTCGCCATGGCGCAACGCGAGGTCGGGCTGGCGCGCGGGGAACCGCCCACCAGTCGCGGTTATCCCCCCTCGACTTTCATGCTGCTGCCGCGCTTGTTGGAACGGGCCGGTCGAGACAGCGGCGAGGGGAGCATCACCGGGCTCTACACGGTCCTCATGGAGGGGGATGATATCCAGGATCCGATCGTGGATGCGGTGCGCGGTATTCTGGACGGTCACATCGTGCTTTCGCGCGATCTGGCCTCGGCCAACCATTATCCGGCCATCGACGTGCTCGGCTCCTTGTCGCGTTTGATGAGCGACCTGGCCGGCGAGACCCAGAAGGGCTGGGCCGGACAGCTGCGCGAATCCCTGGCCGCCTACACCCAGGCCGAGGACATGATCAACATCGGCGCCTACGTGCAGGGCTCCAACCCGCGCATCGACCTGGCGTTGAAGCTCATCAAGCCGATTCGCGACTATCTGCGGCAACCGGTCTCGCAGGGGTGTTCGATGGAAGAGAGTATCCGCCAGCTGGGTCGGGTCTTCGCCACGCTCCAGGGTGGCCAGCAGAACGCCCGCGCCGCCTGATCCTCCCGTTTTATTTGAGTGTGCATGCACAACGGGCCTGGAGAGTCGCTCTC
>NZ_JBZVFG010000031.1:0-16216 GCF_058402785.1 Candidatus Magnetaquiglobus sp. | reverse complement strand
CAGGCCCGTTGTCGTTTTATTTGAGTGTGCATGCACAACGCGGGCCTGGAGAGTCGCTCTCCAGGCCCGTTGTCGTTTTATTTGAGTGTGCATGCACAACGCGGGCCTGGAGAGTCTCTCTCCAGGCCCGTTGTCGTTGGTGGATTGGAAGGAGCGGATTATCCGGTCGCTTCGGAGGGTGTGGGCATGATCCCCTTGATCTTGCCGAAGCTGTTGAACTCCTTGTCGGAGAGATGGAATGGGGCGCTGGCTGCTTCTTTGGGGGTTTGCGGGAGTTGTTTCAGATCTTCGAACATGCGCAGACAGGCGTGGCGCCCCAACTCCCGATAGGCCTCGAACTGCGCCTCGTCGAAGAACTGATCGGCGGTGGTCTGTTCGGGGAACTCCCGGTTCATGCGCTGATAGGTCCAGACACACTGCGGAAGCTCCTCGAACAGGCAGGTGTTGATGTAGATCAGGACCCCTTCCTGTTTGTCCAGATAGGTGATCGTGCCGATCAGATACGGAGTTTTGCACAGTTTCTTGCCGGCGGAGAGCTTGGGCGGATCGCTCTCGGGTTGGTCATCCGGGCGCATGGGGGTGGTATCGATGTCGATTTCGGCGCCGAAGTCCACGCGCACCTTCTGGATCAGGTTGCCCAACGAATCGAAGGTGTTCTGGGGGTCCGCGCCCGCGTCGCCGATGATGATCAGGGCGCACTGGCGACGGATCAGTTCATAGGCGGCCAGGTTCTCGAAGTGTCCGCCGTCGGCCAGGTGGATGTATTCTTGCGATTCATCCAGTTTGTTGCGGAACAGTTCCTTGAGAATGGAGGGGAGCCATGGGGGAGTGGATGGCTGTTTATCGTGATTGGGATTGATTTCCGGATTGGGGTTGATGCACCAGTATCCCAGACGGATGTTGAGCAGCGTCATGAGGAACGAGAGCGGCCCGAAGCGGGTGGCGCCGGTATTGGGATCCACCGCCGCCCCGGAGATGGTGAAGGCCGTGGCCAGGGAGAATTTTTCGTCCGCAAAATCTTTGGTAAGCCGGTATCCGGTGGCATCCGACCCGCAATAGAGCGGCGAGAAGATGAAGTTTTCGCCACCGCGACCCGCCCGTTTGGGGTTTTTCGAGGTGAGCGTGTTCAGGGTGGTGTTGACGAGGTGATAGGGTCGCTGTTTGCCCAGTTCGTGCAAGGGGAACAGATCGGCGTCGTCGCGAGAGGGGTATTCGGGTTTGTTCAACTCGGATGGGGTGCCGGAGGGCATGAAGGCCTCGCGCAACCGGTCGCGGTAGTAACGGTGCATGGAGACGTTGTTGATGTTGGCGCAACCGGCGAAGCACGACACGATGAGCGGAATCAGGGTGAAGGACATCTCCTCGCCTTTCCAGCCATCGGCCCAGAGCATCATGGCCACATGATAGAGCCAGACGATCAGGAGGAAGAGCAGCAGGCTGGTACCGATGACAATGGCCTGGGCGAGCCAGCCCTGTCCTTCGTTGTTGTTGCGGCGCAAGGACCAACCAGAGGCTACGCTGGCCGCGCTGGCCAGGGCCGCGACGCTGGTCATCTTGAACCAATGGCTGACGAACTGTTCCATGAAGGGCAGGGAGCCGAGGAGGAGCAGACCGGCTGTGAACCATAAGGCTTGGCCAAAGCGTTTGTTCGCCCAAAGACGCGTTGCATAGGATCGGCCCGTGGCGCTGAGATAGGCGTAGATCAGAGAACCCAGGAATCCCAGGGTCAGCGTCGCGGCCAGCCCGGCCATCATGAAGGCGTCGGCGACGACGATTTTTTGGCTTTGTTGGATGTTCAGTTCGGTTCGATCGCAGTTTTTGGCCTGGATGCACGCTTGGGTGAAGGTGTTGCCGGGACAGAGTGTTTGCGCGGGTTCTCCGGAGATCTCCAAACAATTGGCGTAGCGGAAATGGGATTGAATCCAGTTGATTTGCTTGTCAATCGGGGTGGACAACAGAACGGCGGCGCCCCAGAAGATCGGCAGCAGGATGATCAGGTTGATCAGCACGCCGCGCAGGATGGCGGCCAGCAGGGCCCAGGAGTTCAGGCCCGTGGTTGGGGTCAGGTAGTTGCCGCGACTGCGGATCCAGTTGACGCGACGCCGTTCGATGCTATCCAGCGACGAATCGGGCTCGGCGAACGGGAAGGCGGGTTTGGTGGGGGATGGTGTGGTCTGATCGCAATGGGTGAACCAGGAGTAGGCCGCGCCGATGTAGCCGCCGCCCGAGACCGTGGAGAGATAATGGATTTTTTCCATCCATTTTCCCTGACTCAGCCCTTGCAACACCCCCAGGTTGAAGGCCGCCGAGCGGATGCCGCCACCCGAGAGGCCCAGGCCGATGAGTTTGTCGGAAGAGACGCCCAGAAGCTCCTTTTCCTTTTCGAGCACGGAATCGATGGTTTTTGCGTTGGATTGGCGTGGGAGAGAGGATGTTTGGATTTCCGGATCGCCATTCATGGCTTTTCCTTATGGGGTTTGAGGGTTTCGAGTGTACCTTGTCGCGTTGAATTCAGCCTTGTGTTGATGATTTTGGATGAAGCTACATCTTAAAAAAAGTTTGGTCAACCGATTTTGTTGGAAACATCGCACAATCATTTCATCAGAATTATTTTTTTAATTATAATCAAGAGCCTGCCAGGCTTTTGCCAAGCAGTTCCGGAACGAGAACGGGCCTGGAGAGTGACTCTCCAGGCCCGTTGTGATGCGACAGGATCCTTGGTTCGACGGGTGGTTCACGTCGGTGCGTCTGGCACGAACACCCGGGGAGGGGTTATTGGGCCGGGCAGGTGACCGGACGGGCGGGGGCGAATCCGGATTTCTGAACCTGACACTGACCGGCATCGCTCAGAATCCATCCCAGATAGTTTTTCACCTCCCCTTGCGGCATGCCGTTGGTGTACATGAACAGCGGTCGGGAGATCGGATAGCGGCGGTTCATCACGTTCTCGATGGTGGGTTCCACCAGTTCGGTGCCGGATTCCCGGGAGATTTTCAATTTTTTGACCCGGTTGGACTCGAAGGCCATGCCGATGTAGCCGATGGCGCAGGGGTTGCGACCGATCTGATCCACCACCTCTTCGGAACTGCTCACGTCGCGGCTCTCCATGTTGTGTTTGAAGTCCCGGCGTTCGCCCAGCACCACCTCCTGGAAGTAGTCGTGGGTGCCGGAGTTGATCTGTCGTCCGACCAGATGGATGCGGTTGCCGGGACAGTTCGGCACCCGCACCCCGAATTTGCCCCAATCGTCGATCGTGCCTTTGCTGTCATAAACCTCTGCCAGGGCGGCCATGGAGAGCCAGGAAAGGGGATTGGTGGGATGGACCAGGATGGCCAGGGCGTCGTGGGCCACCAGATGCTCCATGGGGCGGACGCCGTTGGCTTCGGCGGCGATGCGCTCCTTGATCTTGATGGGACGGCTGGCGTTGGCCAGATCCACATGGTTGTTGATCAGGGCCGAGATGCCGGTGCCGGTGCCGCAGCCGCGGATATCGACGCTGATTTCGGGATGGGCCTCGTGATACTGGGTGGCCCAGGCCTGGGCGAGATGGAGAAAGGTGTCCGAGCCCCGGTTGGTGATGACGGATGCGGCAGAGACCGCCCCGGACCAGGAGAGGAGCACGAAGGCGAGGAGCAGCGCGGGAACGGATTTTTTCATATTGATTTCCTTGGGTTTCATCTGGGCGATGAATGGATTTGGTTGAATAGGGTCGATCGTGAATCCATGGTGTTATTGTGGATATGGTTTGTGAATCTTGAATAAAGGTTTGTTTATGGTTCTGTGAAATAGTGGAACGCGCATCGCGGAACGGTTCGGGGGACTCTTCGAGGCGTTTGTGAACGTGGCGTGGGATCCCCGGCCCATCCCCCATCCGATCCCCCATCCGGTCCCCCATCCGATCCCTGGTGCAAAGCGCGCGCTTGGGGCAAAATCAGAGGCGGTCTGGTGATTCCATCCTGGAATCTCCAAACCTGCGCGAATCGAAAGAAATCGATTCGTGCTTTGCAAATTGCTTCGCACTTTGGCGGGCCATGCATGGCCTGCGTCGGCTGTTGGGCACATGCCGAACAGCCTCCAGGAGGGTTGCGGGTTTTTGGGTGTTTTGTCGATCTTTTGAAAGGGTTATTTTCCGTGGAATGGATGCCTGCCGAATCCCATGCGTTTTGTCGCCGGCTTGCCGGTCTGGCCCTGGAGGGGGCGCCGATCCCGCGCGCGGAGGCGATCCGCGTGCTCACCGATCCCGGCATTCCGCTGCTGCCGCTCCTGGATGCGGCGTTCGTGGTTCGCGAACGTCATTTCGGACGCGGGGTGCGGGTGCATATCTTGAACAACGTCCAGAACGGGCTCTGTCCGGAGGATTGCAACTACTGCGCGCAGGCCACCAGCAGCGCCGGCGAGGTGCCGGTCTACCGGATGAAGTCCGAGGAGGCGATCTTCGATGAAGCGAAAAAGGCCCTGGATTCGGGGGCCTATCGCTACTGCCTGGTGCTTTCCGGGCGCGGTCCGGGGGATGAACGGGTGGAACACCTGGCCGGGGTCGTCTCGCGACTCAAGGCCGCCTTTCCGATGGAGGTGTGTTTGTCGGCGGGGTTCATCGACGCCGGCCAGGCCGCGCGCCTCAAGGAGGCCGGACTCGATCGCTACAACCACAACCTCAACACCTCCGAGGAGCGTTACGGCTCCATCTGCCACACCCACGGCTACGCGGACCGGGTGGCCACCCTGACTGCGGCCCGTTCCGTGGGTCTGGAGGTGTGCAGCGGCCTGATCCTCGGCATGGGCGAGGGGCCGGATGAGGTGGTGGAGGTGGCCCTGACGCTCAATCGTCTCGATGCCCGCTCCATTCCGGTCAATTTCTACGTGTACGCGCCTGGATCGAAACTCGGTGAACAGAATCGCCTGACCCCCGAGTATTGTCTGCGGGCGTTGTGTCTGTTCCGATTCCTGAACCCCTCTGCCGAGGTGCGTGCCGCCGGGGGACGGGAGGCCAATCTGCGCGGCCTGGAATCCCTGGCTCTCTATCCGGCCAACTCGCTGTTCGCCGAGGGGTATCTGAACACCGGCGGTCACGGGGCCGACAAGACCCTGCGTCTGATCGAGGATGCCGGCTTTACCGTGGAACGGGTGGAAGAGCATGCGTGATTCCGGCACCGGGGTGTTCGTCACCGGCACCGATACCGGCGTGGGCAAGAGCATCGCTTCGGCCTGGCTGGTGGCGCGGCTGGGGGCCTGCTATTGGAAGCCGGTGCAGTCGGGACTGGAGGAGGAGAGCGACAGCCAGTTGGTGGCGCGCTTGTCCGGGGGCGGGCGGATCCTTCCTGAGCGGTTTCGCCTGAACGCGCCGCTTTCGCCTCACGAGTCGGCGCGACGGGATGGAATCGTGATCCGGCTGGAGGATTTCGCGCTTCCGAACACCGGCGGTTCGTGCCTGGTGGTGGAGGGGGCGGGCGGGGTGCTGGTGCCGCTGAACCATCGGGAGACCATGGCGGACCTCATGGTGCGGCTCGCCCTGCCGGTGGTGGTGGTGGCGCGCACCACGCTGGGCACCATCAACCACACCCTGTTGACCATCGAGGCGTTGCGACGCCGCGATCTGGAGATCCTCGGGGTGATTTTGTCCGGTGTGCCCAATGCGGTCAATCGCACCGCGATCACCGATTTTGGCGCGGCCCCGCTTCTGGCCGAGATCCCGTGGCTCGCTCCCATGACTCCGGAGGTTCTGGCGGCGGTTCCCCCCTGGGATCCGGAGCGCTGGATGATCATGCGGCGGAGGCTGGGGCTGTGAACCTCTCTCCCGAACACCTGATCGCCCTGGATCGGGCGCATGTCTGGCATCCTTACACCCAACAGGCCACCGCACCCGTGCCGGTGCCGATCGCCTCGGCGCGCGGAGCGTGGCTGCACGGGGTGGACGGCACGGATTATCTCGATCTGATCGCCTCGTGGTGGGTGGCCATCCACGGTCATGCCCATCCGGTGATCGCCGAAGCGATCGCCACCCAGGCCCGGACCATGGCCCAGATCATCTTCGCCGGCCTGACCCACGAGCCGGCGGTTCGGCTGGCCGAGGCGCTGGTCAAGACTCTTCCGGCGGAGCTGACGCGGCTCTTCTTCTCCGACGACGGCTCCACCGCCGTCGAGGTGGCCATGAAGATGGCCTTGCACTACTGGCGCAATATGGGCCAGAGCCGCGGGCGTTTCCTGGTGTTCGAACACGGTTACCATGGCGATACCGTGGGCGCCATGTCGGCGAGCCGCTCTTCCGGCTTTTTCGAGGGGTATGGATCCCTGCTGTTCGGGGTGGACACGGTGCCGTTCCCGGCCACCTGGGAGGGGGATGCGGAGGTCGAGCGCAAGGAACGCGAGGCGCTGGAGGCGTTGGAACGTTATCTGGAGGCACACGGTTCCGACTGCGCGGCCATGCTGATCGAACCGCTGATCCAGGGCGCGGGCGGGATGCGCCTCTGTCGTCCGGCGTTTCTGCGCGCCCTGGTCGCGCGGTTGCGGGCGGCGGGGGTGTTGTTGATCGCCGATGAGGTGATGACCGGATTTGGCCGCTGCGGCACCCTGTTTGCCTGCGAAAAGGCCGGCATCGAACCGGATTTCATCTGTCTTTCCAAGGGGCTGACCGGCGGATTCCTGCCGATGGCCATCACCGCCTGTCGCGAGGGGATCTACCAAGCCTTCCTGGGCGAAACCTTCGACCGGGCCCTGGCCCATGGACACTCCTTCACCGCCAATGCCCTGGGCTGCGCGGCGGGTCTGGCCTCCTTGGCGTTGTTCGACACCGAGAACACCCTGGAGCGGGTGACAGCCATCGAGGCCGTGCATCGGGAGCGTCTGGCCGCGCTGGGCGGGCGGATCCTTTATCCGCGCACCATGGGCGCGGTGGCGGCCTTCGAGTTGGCCCTGCCGGATCGCCGCTATGGTTCGGCCTTCACCCCACGCCTGATCCGCTTTTTTCTGGAACGCGGCCTGATCATCCGTCCCCTGGGCGCGGTGTTGTATCTGATGCCCCCCTATTGCATCACGCCGGAGGCGTTGCATCGGGGCTGGGATGGCATCGAGGCGGCGGTGGGGGCGTTTTGCGAGTGAGTGGAACTCTTGATTCAGGTTTGGAGCGACAAATGTCCCATTTCGCGGATCGTTGGATCGGACGTGCCTTGCGGGTGCGTTCGCGGGTGGTGGTCGGACTGGATCCGGAGGTGGAGCGGTTTCCGGCCCAGTTGCGGCAGAGGTTGAAGGATGAGCCCACCGAGGAGCGGCTGGAGGAGACCCTTTTCGAGTTCAACCGCGCGGTGATCGAGGCGAGTGCCGGCGAGGCGGTCGGTTTCAAACCCCAGGTGGCCTTCTACGAGCAGTATGGCACCGCCGGTCATGTGGCGTTGCGGCGTACCATCATGCTGCTGCGGGACATGGGGTTGCCGATCCTTCTGGATGGCAAGCGCAACGACGTGGCTCATACCGCGCGGGCCTATGGGATCGCCTGGCTGGCACGGGAGCATCCGGTGTTCGGCACGCCGAATCCGTGGCGTGCCGATGCCTTGACCATCAACGGCTATCTGGGTCGGGACGGGGTGGCGCCGTTTCAGGAGGTCAATCCGGAGGCTGGATTGTTCGTGCTGGCCAAGACCTCCAACCCCTCGTCCGGGGAGTTGCAGGATCTGGCGTTGGCCTCCGGGGAGACGGTCGCCGAGCGGATGGCGCTGTTGGCGGAGTCGTGGGGCGCGGCATCGATTGGTGCGCATGGTTATGGCAACGTGGGGATCGTTGTGGGCGCGACCTATCCGGCCCATGCCGAGCGGTTGCGGGTCTTGGCCCCGCATGCGTTGTTCCTGATGCCCGGCATCGGCGCCCAGGGCGGATCGCTGGAGGCGGTGACGCGGGCTGCCGGGTTCAACGGGGTGGGGGCGTATGCGGCGGCGTCGCGCGGGGTGATGTATCCGTTCAAGCCCGGCGAGATTTCCGGTCCTGGTTGGCGGGTCGAGGTGATGGAGCGGGTGGCTGTGGCGGCCAAAGAGTTGCGTGAGGCGGTGAATGGGGCTTTGCCGGGGTGAGGGGTTCAAGAGTCGGGGGGGCGGTGTTCCCAAGGTCTTGAAGTTTGATGTTCTTGGTTCTTCTTTCGTAACAGTCCCTTCTTTCATTATTGCAGGGGTCCGGGGACCGCAAGGTCCCCGGCGGAGGTTTGGAGGCAGAGCCTCCAAGGTTCTGATTTTGCCTTTGTCTTTGGCGCGCTTTACAAAAAAGCGTTTTTTCGCGTTTTGTGCGAAAAAACGCTGCGCGCCGCCTTGGCTGCGGCATTGTTTCGCGTTTTTGGCGAAACGCTGCCGCGAACATGGCCTGGAATCAGGCACGCGTCGTCTTCCGCGCCCGACTCGTCGTCGTTTGTGGGCGACGGGTCGGGCGCATGGGTGGAGACCAGGACGTTCCGCTCAGTTTTTCACACTCTTCAAGAACACGATGTCCGCCACCTCGCCGCGGTGATGATGCAGGGAGTCGAGCTTCTGCATGATCTCGGTGAGGCGCTGCTGGGAGGCGGCCAGTTGCATGTCCGGAGACGGGGTGGTCCCGGCCTTGGCAACCGGCTTGGCCTGATCCTTGCTTGACTTCAAGAGCTTCTGATATTTGGCGTTTTCCGCATCATAGGCATTCTCGGCGGCGCGAATGTGGCCAGCCAGCTCGTTGAGCTTTTTGGTGCGCGCCTCGTTGGATTCCGGATAGGTCCAGGTGCGGATGCCGAGGGGGCCGGGGGCGCCGCCGGGCTTGCGCGCGGTCTGCGTGGGCTTTCGGGCGTTTTTCCTGGCGGTGGCCTTGGCGTCCGGCTTGGCACCGGCCTTGGCCTTGAGGTCCATGGTCTTGTCGGTGGGACGCTTGGCGACTTTGGCCTTGGCCATGCGTTGTTGCTTTTTGGCGAGGACCACCTGACGCACATGATCCTTGTCTTTCCTGGCCTGGGCGGCGCGAGCAGCCTCCTTGCCCTTGGCGGCCTCGGCCTTGTTCGCCTTGGGCGTTGCCGGGCCGGGTTCGTCGCTCCAGGCGGCGGTCAGCGGCGCGGCCACGAGCAACAGGGCCAAACAGAGGGAATAAAACAGTTTCATGGTCTTCTCCTTGCGTCTGGGTAAGCGTCCTCGACATGCTTTGCGCATGCAAATAGTGATCGACAACGATGGATAAAACCGAATCCCCCACGACGACCACGGGCCATCCCTATCAGGAAGGGTTTCTGTTGACCCTTCTGGTTCTGGCCATTGGCGGCATGGGGTGGCTTTTCTCCCCGTTTTTGCCCGGATTGTTTCTTGCGGCCCTGCTGGCGGCCTCGACCTATCCGCTCCATCGGCGGATTTTGGCCCGCATGCCTAATGAATCGGATCGCGCCGCGCTTTTCATGACTGTTTTGATGTTTTTTTTGGTGGTGAGTCCGATTTTGTATCTGCTGGTGGCCACCACCGTGAAGGCCGGCACCCTCTCCCGCGACATCCAGGAGTGGTTCGCGGGATTCGCCACCCCCGAGGCGTTGACCGCGGAGCTGCGTCGTCTGCTCTCGGCCCTGCCGATCCCGGAGTATCCCCGCGAAGAACTGATCGGCTGGATCGGCGACAATCACGTCCAGGTGGGCAAGGGGATCGGCCTGGTGCTCCTGACCCTCTTCAAGGGAATCACCAACAACGGCCTGGCGTTTTTCGCCTCGCTGCTTCTGGTGGTCTTCGCGCTCTTTTTTTTCTATCGGGATGGGCCGCGCCTGGCCCGTCATCTGAAAATTCTCTCTCCGCTCTCCAACCACTATGACGACATCCTCTTCGGTCGCTTCACCGCCCTGGCCACGGTTCTGACCACCACCATCCTGGGGGTGGCGTTCTTGCAAGGGGTGTCGTTCTCGCTGGTGACCGCCTTCATGGGACTGCCGTGGTTCTACCTGGGGGTGGCGATCGCCGCCTCCTCCTTCATCCCGGTGGTGGGCGGGGTGGTGGTGTGGGCCCCGACCGCCTATGTGCTCTTTCTGCACGGCCATCCGGGCCAGGCGCTCTTTCTGGCGCTGTGGGGCGCGCTCGTGACCGGATTCCTCATCGACAACATCACCCGTCCGATCCTGATGGGCTGGCTGGCCAATCAACAGAAAGAGGCCGGCAACGGGGAACTCCATGTGCTCGACTATACCCTCTTCACCGTGCTCTCGACCTTCGGCGGCCTGATCCAGTTCGGCATCCTGGGGCTCTTTTTCGGACCGATCCTGGCCGCCATGGCCATTTCGGTCTTCGAGGTCTACGAGATGATGCATGCCGAAAATCTGGATCGCACCTGAGTCAGCCATCACGCTTGGCATGAGTTTTGGATTGGGCTAACATGATGAACGACCGTCATACCTCGTCAATCCCTATCGGAGCAGCTCTCCCATGCCTGTGACCACGGTTCTGGAACTGGTGAACGATGCCTTGAAGATCGCGCTGCTGATCTCCGCGCCCATGCTCCTGACCGCCCTGGTGGTGGGTATCGTCATCTCCCTGTTCCAGTCGGTCACCCAGATCCAGGAGATGACCCTCACCTTCATTCCCAAAATCCTGGCCACCTTCTTCGCCCTTTCGCTCACCTTGCCGTGGATGATGGAAACCCTCATGGATTACTTCGCCAAGCTTTTCGACACCATCCCACGCATGGTGCTGTGAGCCGGAGAGAGAGCCATTCCATGGAACCCACGGCCCTTTTGGATCTCTTCGGCCTCTCCACGGGCGAGATCGAGCGGCTGCTTCTGATCTTCTCGCGCCTCACCGGCATGTTTCTGGCCGCGCCGCTCTTCTCGCGCAGCGTCGGCCCGAGCCGCATCAAGGCGTTGTTGCTCATCGCCCTGACCGTGGTGATCTATCCGCTGGTATCCCCCTGGGGTGGCGAGGGCAAGGGGAGCATCGTGGCCATGGGCTGGGCCGCCATCACCGAGGTGATCATCGGCGCGGTCTTCGGCATGCTGATTCACTGGGTGCTGGTGGCCGTGCAGGTGGCCGGCGGCCTGATGGGATTCCAGATGGGCCTCTCCATGGCCATGGTCATGGATCCCACCTCCGGGGTCCAGGAGGGCGTGCTCTCCAACATTCTGTACATGACCGCATTGATGCTTTTTCTGAGCTTCAACGGTCATCACCTGATGGTCGAGGGGATCGCGCGTTCGTTTGCCACCCTGCCGCTCGGTACCGGCCTGCCGCATACCGAGGATCTCTTGCGCGGCGGCGTGGAGATGATGGTGCGCATGTTCAAGCTGGCCCTGATCATCGCCGCGCCGGTCATCGGCACCACCAAGCTGTTGTATCTGGGCATGGGCCTGATCAACCGCGCCTCGCCGCAGATCCAGGTCTTTTTCGTGGCCATGCCGATCGCCCAGATCATCGGATTCGTCGTCATGGGGCTGACCATGGCCATCTTTGGGCAGGTCATGGTCTCCGAGATGGAGTCCTTCATCACCGCAGCCCTTCACGTCCTGAAATTGTGATTCGATAACGACCATGCGGATGCATCTCGATCTGGAGGCGGGGATCTCCGGCAACATGTTCATGGCGGCCTGCCTGGACGCGGGGCTGGAACCCAAGTCGTTGCGCGCGGCACTGGCCACCCTCGGACTGCCGGGTTGGACGCTGGATCTCAAGCGCGGACGACGTGGTGGGGTGCGCGGCATCCACGCCGCGATCCGTCTCTCCCAGGAGCACGAGCAACAGAGACAACTGCCGGCGATTCTCGGTCTGATTCGGGGCGCCGAACTTCCGGATCCGGTCAAGGCGCTGGCTGAGAAAATTTTCGTCAAGCTCGCCGAGGCCGAAGCCGTGGTCCATGGGATCCCGGTCGATCAGGTCCATTTTCACGAGGTGGGCGCGGTCGATGCCATTCTGGACATCGTGGGCGCGGCCTTCGCGGTCTGGAAGATGGGGGCCACGCGCATCACCGCCTCGGCGGTGCCGACCGGTTCGGGTTCGGTGCAGTGCGCCCATGGACGCATGCCGATTCCGGCTCCGGCGGTGATCGAACTCTTGAAACGCCATCAGGCCCCGCTGCGCGCCGATCCCGTCGAGGCCGAACTGGTCACCCCGACCGGAGCGGCGATCCTGGTTGTCCTGGCGGAGCGTTACGGAGCGCCCGATCTCCCGCGCATCGATCGGGTTGGATATGGTTTGGGAAGTCGCGATCTGCCCGGTCGCGCCAATCTGATGCGGGTGTTGATCTGCGACGGCGACGAAGAGACGACCTCCCCGATCACGGATATGGACCGGGAACGGGTGGCGGTGCTTTCCGCGCACATCGACGACATGAATCCGGAGTGGTATGGCCCCTTGTGGGAGCTGTTGTTCCAGGCCAGGGCGCTGGATGTGGCGCTGATTCCCGTGACCATGAAGAAGGGACGACCGGGGGTGCGCCTGGAGGTGGTGTCCGCACCGGGGGATGAGGAGAGTCTGGCGCGGGTCATCCTGGCCAACACCACCACCCTCGGGGTGCGCGTGGCGTTGATGGATCGTTATGTGCTGCCGCGCGAGGAGCGGATCTTGAAAACTCCGTGGGGCACGGTCCGCGCCAAGGAGGCTGCCGGCATCTGGCGGGTGGAACACGAGGATCTGGCCATGCTCGCCCGGCGTCAGGGATGGTCGCTCTCCCAGGCCCAGCAGCACCTGATGCCCTTTCTGGCCGAGGCGGCGGGGGAGCAACTGGCGCCGGTGGTCGAGTTCAAATCCTATGACTTCTGAGCGGATTCATGCCCTGTTGGTCGAGGTGGCCGCGGGCCGGATGACGGTGGAGGAGGCGTCGCGCCAGTTGAGCGGGTTTCCGGTGGCCTTGTGTCACCAGGATGGGGAGGTGGTGGCGCGACTCGATACGCAACGGGCGGTGCGCCATGGTTTTCCCGAGGTGATTCTGGCGCAGGGCAAGCGGTTCGCCCATCTGGAGGCGATCATCGAGCGGGCGTTGCCTGGCGGGGAGCCCCTGTTGATCACCCGTTTGACCTCCAAGCGCATCCGACGGTTGCAGATCCGATTTTCGGTGTTGATACACGAGCCGGGCACCGACTGCCTGTTTCGCGTCGGGTACGAGGTGCGGGAGCCGCGCGGATTGGTCGGGGTGTTGTGCGCCGGAACCAGCGATATCGGAGTGGCTCGCGAGGCGGCGCTGGTGGCCCGGTTGATGGGAGCGCGGGTCCAGACCCATTTCGATGCCGGGGTGGCCGGGTTGCATCGGTTGCTGGCCGCGGACGAACTGTTGCGCACCGCGCGGGTTTTCGTGGTGGTGGCGGGCATGGAGGGGGCCTTGCCGTCGGTGGTGGGCGGTCTGGTGAACAAGCCGGTGATCGCGGTGCCGACCTCGGCGGGTTACGGGGCGGCCTTCGGGGGGCTGACCGCGCTGTTGGGCATGCTCAACAGTTGTGCGGCCAACGTCACGGTGGTCAACATCGACAACGGCTTCGGGGCCGGTTATGTGGCCGGGCTGATCAACCGGTCGTGAGTCGGATGTCCGGGCTGGGAATCACCGTCCCGGTTCTTCCGGGGGCAGGATATGGACCAGGGTGCCGGGTCCGACCTTTTTGAACAGACGCGCCACATGGGTATCGCGCATGCGAACGCAGCCCGCCGAGGCCGGCGTGCCGAGCCGGCCCACATGCGGGGTGCCGTGGATGTAGATGTAGCGTTCCCGTGAATCGAGGCCCGGACCCTGGTTGTGGCCCGGTTCCAGCCCTTCGAGCCAGAGAATCCGGCTGGTGATGAAATCTCCCTCCCGCCTCACACCCGGTGAGACGATCTCGCCGGTGGCCTGACGGCTTTTGAAGACCATTCCCAACGGCGCGTCCGCGCCGATCATCGCTCCGATCCGATGCATTCCCGTGGGGGTGCGACCGCTATCCTGTTGGCATCCGAAGCCGGCAAGCCCGGTCGAGACCGGCCAGATCCGCCTGGCGGGTTTTGGCAGGGTGCGACCGTGCGCGTCGAGTCGCCCGAGCAACCGCAACCGTTGCGCGCCTCCGAAAACGACGATGGCGGGCTGGATGCCATCCCAGCCCGCCATGCGCAAACGATTCCGGATTCGGGCCAGCGACTTACTCATCGCCTCCCATCAGGCCGAGCAGACGCAACAGGCTGGTGAAGAGGTTGACGATGTTCAGATACATCGAGAGCGCGGCCACCGAGGGGGAGACGGCCCAGGGGTTCTCTTTGAGTTGCTGGGTCTCGAACAGGATGTAGCCGGCGAAGATCACCGAGCCGATGGCGGACAAACCGAAGGCCATGGCCGAGGATTGCACGAACAGGTTGATCAGGCCACCGATCACCACGATGATCAGCCCGGCGAAGAGCATGCCGCTCATCATCGACAGATCGCGTTTGGTGCTCAGGGAGTAGACCGACAGACCGGAGAAGATGGCTCCGGTGAGGAAGGCGGCCTGTCCGACCACCCCGGCCATGCCGGCGCCGACGTAGTGGGCGATCACCGGGCCGAGGGAGAGTCCGGAGATGCCGGTGAACAGAAAGAGGGTGGCGGCGTTTTGCACCTTGAAGGCCAGGAACATGGCGCCGAACATCATGAAGAGCAGCACGAAGGGGTGTTCGCGGGCAAAGGGCAGGGTCATTCCGATATAGCCGGCGGCCACGGCGACGATGAGGCTGGCGGACAGCATGGCATAGACCTGCTTGAGGTAGGTGGTGACCTCCGCTTCGCTGTGGGGTTTGACCTGGATGGCGCTACCCCAGGGGGAGTCTTGGGTGGGATATTTGGGTTCGTTGTACATGGTTGGATCTCCGGGGGTCGGTTTGGATGCTGTTTTGTGAACGCATTCATGGATATGGTCATGCCTTTCTTGGATGTCAATCCTAGCATGAAGCATTTTGACGTGCAATTGAATTGCAAAATATGCAGGAAGTGTGTCATGATGGTTGTCGGGGGGATGCGAGGCGGGATGGTGCTCAACGCAATGAACAACCGTTTGTAAATGTTTTCTTTTTCAATGGGTTCTGGAGATTCGCATGTCCCTCGATGATGATCGTGCCTCTGGTTTGAATCGTGAACCCCTCAAGGTGGACCGTCGTCGTCGCCCGGAGAGACGCCTGGAGATTCTGCGTGCGGTCATGACCCTGCTGGAACAGGGTAACCGTCGGGTCACCACCGCCGAACTGGCAGCCCAGGTGGGACTCTCCGAGGCCGCGCTTTATCGTCATTTTTCGGGCAAGGATGCCATTTTTCAGGCCCTGACCGACTATTTGAAGGATCATCTCTTCCATTTTTCCGACAAGATCCCGACGGATGTCTCGCCCTTGGCCCGTTTGCGGCTGTTGTTGGAGTATCATTTGCAATTTTTCGCCGAGCATCCGGGGCTGTGTCGGATTTTTCTTGTCGAGGGGGTGATGACCCCGGCGGAGAGTCAGGTGATGAGCCGCATCGTGCGGGAGTATGTCCGACTGATCAAAACCATCCTGAACGATGCCCGGGATGCCGGGGAGGTCTCCGCGTCCCTGGCCCTGGATGCTGCCGCGGACTTCTTCGTGGGTTTGATCCAGGCATCGACCCTGCGTTTCGTGATCAGCGGTTTCACGGTCACGCCGACCACGGATCTGAGCGATTCCTGGGAGTTCTTCCGTCTCGGGGTCGGCGCCGGGGGCTAAACCGCCCCCATTTTGGGTGGTGCCTTACGTTAACCTGGCAGGTCGAGATGGCAATGAAATCCACTCATGAACCGTCCAGACATGGTTAGCGAGTCCTGCAGCCATGGCTGGTGTTCGGGGTTCCCATTAGTCCGTTTTTGCACTTCCTTCACCACCTGGAGACAATGCTCCGCTGTACGCTTTCCGGGTACAACATGCAGTAGCAAACGACTTTCTGGATCCATGGCTACATGGTCCCAATTGTCACCGCATTCCTCCTCTTCCGAAGCACAATGTTCCTCTTTTTGGAACACAAAACTCTGTTTGCCGTCGAAACGATACCGGAAGCGCCATCATTTGGAGCCGTTGGGTTGGAGCAGGATGGACAGGCCGCGTTCATCCGCGATACTCTTGGGTGCGGATGTGGGCTTGAGGTTGCGCAATTGGGTATCGGACAGAGGCATGGCGTGATGCCTCGGTTTGCGGCGGATGTGTGTAGTGGGTTGCCCGAATCCTCGATATACACACGATCCTACACACACCAAACCTGGATATCTATACGCATCCTTGGAACGCCTTGGAAACAAAAAAGCCAGCAACTGTTTAATTTTGCTGGCTTCTTG
>NZ_JBZVFG010000030.1:0-47832 GCF_058402785.1 Candidatus Magnetaquiglobus sp. | reverse complement strand
ACAATGTAGCTAACGGAAATAATCTAAAACTCCATGTCCCGCTGAACCAACACAGCCGGATCATGCGACAATTGCACGATTCCGGCGCAAGCATCTGGCAGACGTACAGGTTTTGTTCACCGAGGTGCTGAAGTTATGCCGGAAGGCTGGGATGGCGCGTCTGGGTCTGGTGGCACTGGATGGAACCAAGGTGAAGGGTAACGCGTCGCTGGATGCCAACCGGACAGTAGCGACGATTGATGAAGAGGTGGCCGGGCTTTTGGCCAAAGCGGAGGCTGAAGATCGTCAAGAGGATGCGTTGTATGGATCGCGTCGCGGGGATGAACTTCCCGAGGGGATGAGGAACCGGAAGGATCGGCTATCTCGGTTGCAAGCGTGTCGTGAGGCGTTGCAACGAGAACAATCTGAGAAGGCCGGTCAGCAGGATGAGAAGGTGGCGGCGCGTGCGGCTGAAGAAGATGCGACCGGGAAGAAACGCCGAGGCCGTAAGCCACAGTCAGGCAACCACGAGGTCAGCGAAGAGGCCAAGGCAAACGTGACCGATCCGGAAAGCCGGATCATGAAAACGCGCAAGGGCTGGGTTCAGGGATACAACGCCCAGGCGGTGGTATCGGAAGACCAGATCATCGTGGCGGCAGCCGTCACTCAGGACCGCAACGATGTTGAGCAGTTGAAGCCGATGTTGGCGTTGGCATGGGCGAACATGGCACTGGTTGAGAAGGAGCCTGAACTCGGCGTGGCGTTGGCTGATGCTGGGTATTGGTCAGAATCGAATGAAGGCGCGGAGACGGTGGATTGTGAGTTGTTGATTTCCACCCGTAAGGATTGGAAACAGAAGAAAGCGATGCGAGACCAATCCGCCCCGCGCGGTAGAATCCCCAAGGGTCTGTCTGCCAGGGAACGGATGGAGCGGAAGTTGCTGACCAAGCGCGGCAAGTCGCTCTACAAGAAGCGCGGTCAGACCGTGGAACCCGTATTTGGTCAGATGAAAGGGACGCAAGGTGCGGACGAGTTCCGTATGCGTGGTCTTGAATTGTGCAACGGGGAGTGGAATCTGCACTCGGCCACGCACAACCTGAAGAAACTGCACTCGAAATGCGTCCAAATGGGAAAGAAAGGGACCAAATGGCTGCATTGAGGGCGGGAATCCCGCCCTTCTGGAGTTGAAACCGGACTTCCGGGGGCGGTGACCGGTCAGCAGGCCCTCAAAGTAGATGGTTGAGCCCATTTCGAGACAGGCTCCTGGATGGCAAAAAATAGTAGAATGGCGGAGGAGCAGGGATTCGAACCCTGGGTGGGGTTACCCCCACAACGATTTTCGAGACCGTCCCATTCAACCGCTCTGGAACTCCTCCGCACGCCGGTTCGGATCGGTATCGCGTCTTATCGATAGCGCCGACCGGAAACGATATCCTACCCCACCCGATCCGTTTTGACAAGCATTTTGACACCCGGCACCGTGGATCCGGGCCATGACCGCCAGAGAACGTGTCACCTCCACCGGTACACGGTTCCCATTCGGGCCGGTTCGTGGCATGATGCACCCCCCATGAGACACGCCATCCTCCCCTCCCCGCTCTTCGTGCAAGTCTGGCGACGCCATCTCCTGGTGTGGCGCAAGAACATCACCACCTCCATCGTCGGCAACCTCGGGGAACCGTTCCTCTATCTCCTCGGCATGGGCTACGGTCTGGGTCGCTACGTGGAAACCATGGGCGAAATCCCCTATGCGGTCTACCTCACCGCCGGCATCCTCGCCTCCAACTCCATGTATGCCGCCACCTTCGAGTCCATCTACAACAGCTTCACCCGCATGACCCGTCAACAAACCTTCCACGCCATGCTCGCCACCCCGGTGAGCATCGCCGATATCGTCGCCGGCGAGGTGACCTGGGCCGCCACCAAATCCCTCCTCTCCGGATCGGCCATCCTGCTCGTCGGCTGGCTCATGGGCTCGGTCACCGCACCCACCGCCCTGCTCGCCCTGCCGGTGGTGCTCCTCTCCGGTCTCGTCTTCGCCTCCATGGGCATGGTGGTCACCGCCACCGCGCCCAACTATGATTTCTTCATGTATTACTTCACCTTGATCATCACCCCCATGTTCCTCTTCTGCGGGGTGTTCTTCCCCGTCGATACCCTGCCCCTTCCGCTCACGCTCGCCACCCAACTCCTCCCTCTCACCCACGTCGTCGCCCTGATCCGTCCCCTCACCACCGGACTGCCGTTCGAATACCCGCTCTGGCACCTCGCCGCACTCCTCGCACTCCTCGCACTCTGCTTCCCCCTGGCGGTAAATCGCATCCGAAAACGCATCATCGTTTAAGTTCCCGTCCCAACCTGCCGATTCATAGGTTGCGGAGGGTCATTCGGGGCCAAACCAACTTGGCATGATGGGTGTATCCCCATCGCCACCACCGGTGAATCGCACCATGTCGTGCGGCATCGGTAAAAAAAATTTGGCGAACGCAACAGGATTCTCTTATAATCGAGGGCTATTTTGTACAAGGGTCCAAGCGGGTCGCATCCCGCGCCGATCCAGCCCTATTAATGAAAAATAGAGGAGAACCACACACATGGCTGACCTGTTTTCCGCGCAATGGATGAACCGCTTTCAAACCGAATGGAACAACGAATCGGAACTGGCCGATGCCTTGGCCAAGATCGGTTTCAACTCCACCATCGCCTATGGCATCGATGGCGAGGACGCACCGCGCGGGGTGCTGGTGATCGAGGGGGGCAAGGCGGTCAAGAGTGGCGCCTATGCCGGCGAAGAGGTGAACTGGGATCTGCGCGCCAGCGAGGAAAGCTGGAACAAGTGGATCGAAAAAGGGCTGGGCATGATGGGGCTGGGCATGGCCTACACCACCCGCAAGCTCAAGTTCGAGGTGGGCGACTATGGCGCGATGATCAAGGATCCGCGCATGGCCGGCCCGTTCATCAAGTCGTTCACCGTCATGGGACGGGTATAAAAATCTCATCATTATCGAGAGCTTGAACGCCCCGACCTCTTCACGGAGGTCGGGGTCTTCATCGCCAGTCAAGGGGGCACGCACGTCATGACAAACCAAAAAACGTTCATCGCGCTTCTCTCCGCGTTCATGGTGACATTGGCCGCTCCCCAGACGCGCGCCGATGGCAACATCATCACGGTCGAAGCCGGCTCGATTGGTTCCACCACGACGTTGGGCGGTACCGTGGTCCCCTTCAAGGAGGTCGCCTTCACCGCGCAAATGCCTGGACGGGTCGAGTACATCGCCGGCGTGGAAGGTGACTGGTTCAAAAGCGGAACCGTCCTGGTGGCCCTGGACAACGATGACCTGCTGGCCATGCGCCGTTCGGCCCAGGCGGCCCTCGAATCCGCGGATGTCAACTGGAAGAATGCCCGGGTTCAGTATACCCGTCAGGTCTACAGCGGCTCGGATTACGGCGGCGCCGACAACACCGGCATGGCCATGCCGCGCATGTGGGACTACATGGTCACCCGGCCCATGTCGAGCATGATCGGCATCGACAACCCCGAACTCACCCGGCGCGCCCGCATCTACAATCAGGGCTCGCAGATCGATCAGGCCTACGCGGGCCGTACCCAGGCCCAGGCCAAATTGCAGGAACTCGAGGCCAAGCTGCGCGACACCAAATCGATCGCCCCCTTCTCCGGCGTGATCGTGGCCAAGCACATCGAAAAGGGGAATACCGTGCAACCCGGCATGCCCCTTCTGACCTTCGCGGACACGCGCCATCTCCAGGTCAAGGTGGACATCCCGGCCCGATTGATGCCCGGCGTCCAGAAGGATATGATCATTCCGGCCAAACTCGATGTAGGCGACACCCGCATCGAAACCAAAGTGGCGCAGATCTATCCGATGGCCGATGCCCAGCGGCACACGGTGACCGTCAAGCTCGATCTGCCCAAGGATGCGCCGGGCGGTCCGGGCATGTACGCCGAGGTGATGATCCCGGACGTCACCACGCCGGTGAAAAGCATGCCGATCGTGCCCAAGGCCGCGGTCATCTGGCGTGGCAGTCTGCCGGCGGTGCTGATCGCCCCGGACCACAAGGGGGATGAACCCCAACTGCGCATGATCCGCCTGGGCGGCTTCGTGGACGACAAGTCGGTGAGCGTGCTGTCAGGTCTGTCGGTCGGCGAGCGCATTCTGGGCACCCCGCCGAGCGGCATGGCCACGGACTGGAGCCCCTCGTCCACCAATCCCGCTGGCAAGAAGATGGAGAAGCAGCACTAGAACAGCGTGCGGGGAACACCCCGCGCATTCCACCCGTGGAGCCCCGGTCAAGATGGGTTCCACGGAGCGTGCCCATCCGGAGCGACCTCGGCAACGCGTGTCGCTTCACCCCTTAAAGACCTCTCCCAAAGCGGCGGCCCCGAACCCCGAGCCCCGGAAGCGCGAACATGACGACATCCCACAAAGATTCGCTGCCCCCTCCCCCGACTCCCACCACCCTGACGCACAATCTCGGGGTGGCGGGTTCGATGGCCAAAACCTTCATCCACTCGCCGCTCTCGCCGCTGCTGCTCTTTGCCTGTCTGGCCATGGGGATCATGGGGTTGATCCTCACCCCGCGGCAGGAGGATCCGCAGATCTCGGTGCCGATGGTGGACATCTTCGTGCGCTACACCGGTGCCTCGGCGGATCAGGTTTCCACCCTGGTGGCCGAGCCGCTCGAGCGGATCATGAGCGAAATCAAGGGGGTCAAACACGTCTATTCCGCCTCGTTGCGCGGTCAGGCGATGGTGACCGTGGAGTTCGACGTGGGCCAGGACATGGAGGCATCCCTGGTCAAGCTCTACGACAAGCTCGAATCCCACATGGATCTCATCCCGCCGGACGTGACCAAACCCCTGGTCAAGCCCAAGGCGGTGGATGACGTGCCGGTGGTGACCCTGACCCTCTGGTCCAACGACGTGGATGACTCCTCGCTGCGCATCCTGGCCCTGGACGTGCTGCAAAAGCTCAACGAGGTGGAGAACGCCAGCCAGAGCTTCGTGGTCGGCGGGCGCCCGGAACAGATCCGTGTCGAGGTCTCCCCGGAACGACTGAGCGGCTACGGCATCACCCTGGACCAGATCGCCCAGACGATCCGCACCGCCAACAGCGAAAAGGGGTTGGGCAGCGTCGAATCCTCGGACATGGGTTTTCAGGTCTACTCCGGCGCCTTCCTGAAGAACGCCCATGACGTGGCCCGTCTGATGATCGGCACCCACGGCGACCAGCCGATCCGGGTGCGCGACGTGGCCGAGGTCTTCTCCGGTCCGGAGGAGACCCAGCGCATGGTCACCTACACCACCGGGCCGGCGGCGGACCCGAACGGTCCCACGGCCAATCAATCGTCGGCGGTGACCATCGCGATCGCCAAGAAGAAAGGGGCCAACGGCGTCACCGTGGCCAATGGCGTGCTCGCCAAGATCGAGGAACTGAAAGGGCGCCTGATCCCCAAGAACGTCAACGTGGCCGTGACCCGCAACTACGGCGAAACCGCCAACGAAAAGGTGAACGAACTGCTCTTCAAGCTGCTGGTGGCCACCATGGCGGTCACGGTGCTGGTCTGGTTCGCCCTCGGTTTCAAGCCGGCCACCGTGACCCTGATCGTGATTCCGGTGGTGATCCTGATGACCGTCTTCGCGGCGCTCATCATGGGATACACCATCGACCGGGTGAGTCTGTTCGCCCTGATCTTCTCCATCGGCATCCTGGTGGATGACGCCATCGTGGTGGTGGAGAACATCTACCGGCGCTGGCTGATGGAGGACAAGTGCTGTCATCTGATCTCCATCGACGCGGTGCGCGAGGTGGGCAATCCCACCATCCTGGCCACCTTCACCGTGATCGCGGCGCTTTTGCCCATGGGCTTCGTGCGCGGCATGATGGGTCCCTACATGCTGCCGATCCCGGCTTTGGGATCGGTGGCCATGCTTTTTTCGCTCTTCGCGGCCTTCATCTTCACCCCGTGGCTGGCCCAGCTCATCAAACCGAGCATGCGCTCCCTGCACCACCACTCCGACAAGGAGATGAAAAGCTCGGAACGGCTGGAGAAATTCTTCCGCTGGATCATTCCCGCCCTGCTGGACAGCAAGGTCAAGGGGTATGGTTTCCTGCTGATGCTCATCGGTCTGTTCTTTCTGTCCATGCTGCTTTTCTACACCACGGACGTCACGGTGAAGATTCTGCCGCTCGACAACAAGCCGGAGTTCAACGTGGTGATCAACATGCCGGAAGGGACGGCCATGCCCAAGACCACCAATCTGGCGCGGCGCATGACCCAGGCGCTCAAGACCCAGATCCCGGAGGTCACGGCGCTGCAAACCTACGTGGGCACCGCTTCCCCGTTCAACTTCAACGGCATGGTGCGTCACTACTATCTCCGTCAGGATGCCTGGCAGGCCGACATTCAGGTGCAACTGCTGCACAAGAGCAAGCGCAAGCGCACCAGCCACGACATCGCCATCGACGCGCGCAAGCTGCTCACCCCCATGGCGCGCGAGGTCGGGGCCCACATCGAGGTGGTGGAGATGCCGCCCGGACCGCCGGTGTTGCAATCCGTGGTCGCGGAGGTGACCGGCCCGGATGCCGACACCCGTCGCAAATTGGCGCGGGACATGGAGGCCATGTTCAAGAAATCGCCCTCCCTGGTGGATGTCGATACCTACATGCGCGAGTCTTACGACATCTGGCGCTTCGAGGTGGATACCGAAAAGGCGGTACGCCGCGGCATCACGGTGGAGGCCATCAACCGTAACCTCGGCATGGCCATGGGCGGGGCCCAGGTGGGTGACGTGAAGCGCGGCAGCGTGCTCGAGCCGACCTACATCGTGTTGCAGGTGCCGATGGGGGTGCGCTCCAACATCTCGAGCCTGAGCGACCTGCCGCTGGTCAACCCGCAGGGCAAGATCGTGCCCTTGGGCGAGTTTGGACGCTTCGTCAAGCAGCCCCACGATCCGATCATCTTCCACAAGGATCTGCGCCCGGTGGAGTATGTGACCGCCGAGGTGGAGGGTCGTCTGGACGCGCCGATCTACGCCATGATGGACGTGGAGGCGATGCTCAAGGACTACACCGCGCCGGACGGGGTGAAGATCACCGGCGAGATGATGGGACCGCCCAAGAGCTACACCCATTCGGCCTTCGAGTGGACCGGCGAGTGGGTGGTCACCTACGAAACTTTCCGCGACATGGGGCTGGCTTTTGGCGTGGCCTTGATCCTGATCTACATGCTGGTGGTGTGGGAGTTTGGCAACTTCGTGCTGCCGGCAGTGATCATGGCGCCGATCCCATTGACGCTGTTGGGGATTCTGCCCGGTCACTGGCTGCTGGACGCCAAGTTCACCGCCACCTCGATGATCGGCTTCATCGCCCTGGCCGGCATCATCGTGCGCAACTCGATCCTGCTGGTGGATTTCGCCAAGCAGGAGATCATGCGCGGCACCAGCGTGCGTGACGCGGTGATTCTGTCGTGCAAGGCGCGCACCCGGCCCATCATCATCACCGCCCTGGCGCTGGTGGCCGGATCGAGCGTGATTCTGGGGGACTTCATCTTCCAGGGCATGGCGATTTCGTTGTTGTTCGGCTCCCTGGTCTCGACGCTTCTGACCCTGCTGGTGATTCCGCTGGGCTGCGTGAGCGCGAGCCATGCCTTTGTTTCCCCGGAGTATGTGCCTCCCTCGCGTGCCGGGCGTCTCGACGGCGCCTGCGAGACGGATCTGCCCCACGCCTCGGCTCCCAAACCGGCGGTCAAGGTGACCAAGGCCCCCCGGACCGGCATTCTGCTCGCCATCTGGCAACTTTTCTGGGGCTTGATCTTCCGACCGAAGAAACCCAAGGTCAAAGCCAGGCCAAAACCGGCGGCTCCCCAGCCGATGGCACCCGTGGTGCTGGATCCCGAGCCGGTCGCCGAGACCGCGCCGGTGGCAAAGGTGGTCGATCCCGCCCCGGTCGCTCGGGTGGCCGAGTCCGCCGCCCCCGCATCCGGGGTACCCCAGAGCCGCGACCCGTCGCCCGCTCCCAAGGTCGAACCGGTCGAGAACGATGCCGAGGAGAGCAGGCCGAAACCGGCGGTCAGGCGTGGGATTCGCTTGAAGAGCGATCACGGCAAGACGGACGAGCCGCGCGGGGACGGTTGATGAGGGATGGTGCGCATGGCGGGGTGGTGGTCGCGATGACGGCGATCGGCTGCGTGATCGCGGGTCCGCTCTGGGCCTTTGGCGAGGAGAAGCCGGTGACGCTGCCCAACCAGCAGAGCGCGCCATCCGAGAGCGGAAGTGGTTTCCGTTTGTGGGGAAGTCCGGCGGATGCCGGTGATCCTGGATCTGGAATACCGTTGAATCTGATGGATGACAGCCTGTTTCAACGGGTCGAGGAGGGCCCTCCGGGCCTGCCAGCGGCGCGGACGCCAGGCACGGGCAGGGAGGATAAACGTCGTCCCCCGCCTGGAAAGCGAGGCGAGGAGGGCCGACAACCGCCCGTGGCCGAAAGAAAGTCCTTGGAATCGGCAGCGGAGCGGGGTGTGGAGGGAGGTGGACGTGGCACGTCCAGGCGTGCGGAGTTCGGGCCAGGGATCCCTGGCGGGGTCAAGGGCGACCATGCCAACCTGCCGTCCGGCGAACGGATGGAAGAGGGTTTTTTAAGCGGTGCGGATCCTCTGTTCGCGCCGCCTCCGCCGGTACCGAACGGACGCGGACGTCCTGCCGGCATGGAACCGCCGGGCGCTTCGGGCGAGATGCCGGCGCACGGCGTTTTGACGCTGCCGACGGGTCCCCTGAGCGATTCCGCCCCTTCCGGGGATGGTTGGAATCCCGGCAGTGAGTGGTATGGGCAGGACGGCAATCCCTGGAGATGAAGCCGATGGAATCGTCGATGCGTCAGATGGGTTGGTGGGGAGTTGGCGGCGCGCGGCGGGGCGTCACCCTGTCGTTCGCGCTGGTTTTCGGGGTCATGGCCGGATGGTCGGCCCAGGTCCGCGCCGAGGAGGATACCCAATGGACTTCCGGGTTCTATCGGGTCGATCCCGAGCGTACCCCGTTCAAGATCCGTCCGACCGCCCCGCGTCGCGACTACGAAGAGGACGATCGAGGCATTCAGTGGCGCGAGGGACGACGGGATGATGCGCCCCCTCCGTCCGGCCCGGCACGTGGCTGGGGGCGGGGTTGGAATGAGGAATCGCGCCGCCCGAGCCGTCCCTGGGGACATGTCCCCTCCCAGTGGGAGGAGTCGGGTGGTCCGAATGGCGGGGGTGGGCCGAATCGTTATGAAATGGAGGAGCGTTATTCCGCGCCTGCCGGGGATCGCCCCCCTGCCAGCGAGCGCTGGAATGACGGACCTGCCCGCTCCCGTGACTCCACGGGTTCCCGATCCGGCTACCGGGACGATCCCCATGAATCGCGAGGCGGCTCGTCGCGTTGGGAGGGCCCCTATCAGCGCGAGTATTCGCGGGGCGGCGGTCGCTGGGGCGACGGTGGGTACCGGGAGCGTGGGTATGACGATCGGGATCCAGGCCCGAACGGCTACGAGGATGAGCGACTCCGGAATGACGGGCGCACATGGGGACGCGGCTCCGGTTCCTCCGGCAGTCGCTACTGGCCCGAAGAGCGCTGACGGAGCGCTGGCGTTGACGCGAGCCTCGTGGTTCGTGGTGTGTCGCGCCTTGGGCGGGCTTTTTGTCCTGGATGTTTCTCAATCTCCCTCCCCTACTCCCGCCACGCGACCATGCCCAACTTGAACCACTCCGCGCGTCGCCATCGCCACCCGTTCCTCCGCACCCTGCTGCTCGTGTGGGTTGGGTGCGCCTGGAACGCCCATGCCGATGCCACCCCGATTCCCTTCTCCGCGGAGGTCATCCGCTCCCGACCCGAAATCGTCCAGGAGGGGGCCAGACCCCCGTCCCCGCCGGTCCGTGGCGCCTCGCCACGGGAGGTTCCCCAAAAAAAATGGACCCAAACCCGCGGAAAACTGTTCGTTTCCCCGGATGGGGTGCGTGGGGAGTCGCAACGGGATGGTATCCCGGTCGTCATGATTCATGCGACCCAGGAAAAAACTCTATGGGTGCTTTTGCCAAATCAAAAGATATATTCCGAGCGCAAAGGTGTCATCCAAAACCGACCTCCCCTGCCCGATGATCCGGATGGACCCTGCCGACGCGATAAATCGCTCATCTGTCGTCAGGTTGGAACCGAAAAAATCGATAGTCGGCAAACCATCCATTGGGAGATCTCGCAACGCGGTCCCGACCAGCGTGAAATCCCCCAGGCCCATCTTTGGATCGATCCCCGACTGGGAATCGCCATCCGGGAAAAATACGTGGATGGTTTGCAAGTCGAACTTTCCAACATCCAGGAGGGCACTCAACCCGTGGAACTGTTTCAAATTCCCAAGGACTATCAAAAGCAAGCGCCTTGACATGGCATCCCGGAACCTAAATCTGACTTTTTTGGTCAAAAAAAATGAGCCGACGATGAAAATTCCCTTGCAATCGTCCCGGAATGGGTATATTAGAAATTCATCATATACGAATAATGGATACGGAGGGATTTCTTCCCTGGTTTCGTCACCGAACAAATTGATATCATGGGTCGATAAACGTATGCCCGAAGCACGATTTTCGAACCAACGATCCAGCGGTGACTCCATGAGGACCTCTCTGCGTTATCAAAACTTAGTTTTTGCCGCGACCATCGGACTGTTTTGGATGGGTCCGACGGCGGACGCGGACGCCGGCAATCCCATCGCAGAAGTCATGCCCTCCGTACCCGGCATGTCCGTCACCCCTGGCATGCCGGGTATGCCGGGCACCATGGTGGGCGCCACGGATCAGGGTGACGCCACGGAGATGGGACAACGCATGGGCAAGTTCATGGGCTCGTTCATGCGCGAAATGAAAACCCCGCAGGAGCAGACCAGCGAGGGATGGCGCGGGGAACCGCGCATGCGGGAACCGGTGGATGGACGCCGGAGCCATGAATATGACCCGGCGGCACGGCGTGGCGAGCCGCGCGAGATGTATCGCTACATGCCGTTGTACGATCCATGGGGTGTGGCCGAGCGGGGGTCACCCTATCCGGAGTGGGAGCTTTGGGGCGGAAACAGTCCCTATCATGGCCGCTCCCATCCGCCTGGTTACGGGAATCCCTGGAACGACCCGGGCTCTCTCGGCTGGGCGGCCACCGGCGACTGGGATCGGGGTCGCGGCTACTACGGAGCGGGACTCCCCCCCTGGGATACCCACGAACCGCCACTGGATCCGCGCGCGGAGCGGCGTTGGCATGACCCCTCCTACTACGAGCGTCCGCGCCTGGGGCCGGGTTATCGATTGCCCGAGGACGAACCACAAGCCGCCCCGCGTTCCTACCGTCCGTGGAGCGACGGTTATCGCCGGGGCAGTTGGTGGTAATGGGGTGGCTGGAAAATTCCGGACCGCCCGACACTACTCTTGATGACAAGGAGTCTTGGGACATGCAGAGATCCGCGCGTATTCTGGCCTTGGCCGGCGTCCTGACCGTTCTGGGTCAGGCCCTCCCGGAGAGCGCGTCCGCCTGGTGGGGTCCGTGGGACAACGGCTGGGGCAACAACAACTGGGCCAACAACGGCTGGGGCAACGGCAATGGCAACGGCAATGGCCGCGCCCGAGGCAATCTGACCATCACCATCGATGGCGACATGGACGGTTGGGCGAACAATTTATGGAACAACGGCTGGAACAACGGCAGCGGCTGGAACAACGGCAGCGGCTGGAACAACGGCAGCGGCTGGAACAACGGCAGCGGTTGGAACAACGGCAATGGATGGAACAACGGCTGGGGACCCAATGGGGGCGGTCCCTGGAACGGTGGGCCAGGCGGTTGGTGGCCCGGCAACTGGGGACCCGGCAACGGGCCCGGTAACTGGGGACCTGGCGGCTGGTGGTAAAGGTTTGACGTAAGGCAGCAAAGATTAGCCCTCACAATCACATACTAAAGTGGAGATTATCATGAAGATTGAAATGAAGGTGCTGGCAGTGGCGGTTCTGTTGGGTGCTGGCGCGCTGCTGACGGCGCCGGAAGCTTCCGCGTGGTGGGGAAATGGCCCGGGTTGGGGCAACAACAACGGCTGGGGCAACAACAACGGCTGGGGCAACAACAACTGGGGCAACAACTGGGGCAACAACGGCTCCGGCAACGGCAATGGCCGCGCCTCCGGCAACTTCGGTTTCAACATGAGCGGTGACGCCGCTGGTTCCGGCAACAACAACATGAACAACGGCTGGAACAACAACATGAACAACGGCTGGAACAACGGCTGGAACAACGGCTGGAATCCCGGTTATGGCTATGGTCCGGGTTGGGGCGGCGCTCCGGGTGGTTGGGGTGGTTATGGCCCGGGTTGGGGTGGCGCTCCGGGTTGGGGTGCTCCTCCGGCTCCCGCCGCCGCTCCCGCCGAGGCAGCTCCGGCTGGCAAGTAAGTCAGGCATGCGCGTCAATACGTTCCCTGGAACGTATCATGCATGGGGGCGGCCTTTGGGCCGCCCTTTTTTTTGCCCTGAAACTCCACGGTCGGGAGCGTCAGAGGGTGCCGCCCCCATTCTGCCGATTCACCGTGAAGGTCCACGGTCGAGGGGTGAGGGAGCCGGTCCCATCGAGCCAGCTTATCACCGCCACTTGACCAGATCCATAAGTGGAGACTTGAATTCTTGATCATTATTGCGTAGATTGGAAGATCCTGGAAGACAGCTCCGTCAGCTGGAGCTACGATCAACCCAAAGGCGGTCAAGGAACTCAATGAGGCGCGGATGATCACCGTCGTTGGCAACCTGAAAGGCGGCTGTGGCAAAAGCACGATCACCTTCAACATGGCGGTCTGGCTGGCGCGTCGTGGCCAAAACGTGATCACCTTCGATCTCGATCCCCAGGCCACCTTGAGCGATGCCATCGAGGTTCGCCGCGAAGAGGGGGTCCAACCCGACATCAAGGTCTATCGTTCCGAGAGCGACCCAGCCCGCATCATGGCCCATCATCAAGGCGAGGTGCTGGTGGACGTGGGCGCCTCCAACCTTTGGGCCATGCGCCAGGCGATCGCCCAGGCGGATCGCATCCTCTCCCCGGTCCCGCCGAGTCAGGCGGATGTGTGGTCCACGGCCCGTTTCCTGGACATCATCAAGGAAACCGCCTCATCCCGGAACAAGCGACCGGAAATTTATCTTTTCATCAACCGAGCCGATACACATCCCATGCTGCGAGAGTCGGACGAAACCGAAGCCGCCCTGGGCACCTTGCCAGGAGTGACGGTTCTGAAAACCCGCATTGCCCAGCGTACCGCCTATCGACGCTCGTTCAGCGAGGGACGCGCGGTATTCGAACTGTCGCCCAGCGGCAAGGCCACCCAGGAGTTTCTGGATCTGATGGAACCGCTCTATCCAGAACTGGTCTCAACCGGCAAGCAACCGGTGACGCGCACATCCAAAAAAGGAGCCTGATCCATGTCGGACACCGCCACGCCGCGGGAGCCTCCCCAGGACCCCATCAGCCCGGACAGCATGGACGGTCAGAAAACCGCGCCCAAGGTCAAGTCCATGCCACCGAACATGCCGATCGTGCCTGCCGGACGTTACCGGGAGTGTGGCGAATGTTCGGCGATGATCCTGTCCGAGTTCGCCAAAAGTTTCGACAAGAGCGCCCGTCGTTGGGAGTTGATCGTCTATCCGTCGCTGTTTGCCTTCATCATCCTGGCGATGTATGGCTTTTTTCTCATCTACAGCCTCACCCAGGACATCCGCACCATGGCCTCCTCCATCGATCCGAAGATGGGGGTGAACATGGGGAGCCTCTCAAATCACATCGCCATGCTTTCCAACAACATCGAACTGATGTCCACCCATCTTGAATACATCAGCGACAACATGGAAACCATGTCCGTGGATCTCCAGAACATGGCCGAAAACATGGAGAACATCACCGATTCGGTCAACGGCATGAACCAGAACGTCGCGAGCATGAACCAGAACGTCACCTCGCTCAACGGCAGCATCAAAAACATGGACAAGAGCATGACCGACATCAACCAGAAGATGAGCGTTCTGGCGCCGATCAATCAGAATGTCGCGGCCATGGGACAGGCGGTGCATGCCATGACCGGCGCGATGAACGTGATGAGTTACGACATGAACAGCGCGTCACGGCCCATGAGCTTCATCAACCGCTTCATGCCGTGGTGATACCCCCGTCCAGGGGTGGGCTGGACCGGATGGACGGGACGGCTGATTCGGAAAAACGGCGACCGGATGGACGGGACGGTTGATTCGGAAAAACGGCGACCGGATGGACGGGACGGTTGCTTGGGAGGACAGCACGACGGCGCGCACGGGATCGGAGCATCAGACCGGATCGATGCGCGGCATAGGAAAGATCGGGGAGCTGGCAGGCGGTTGGCGCGGCAAGCTCCCCGAGGTCGCAGAAGAATTCGGAGCGGCGCGGCAACCGGGCTCAATACGGATAGGCGAAGATCCCGTAGTAGTAATCCACGTAGCGTTGCACCCGTTGCAGGGAACTCGGGCTGATGCCCTTGAGGTTCGTCAGATCCTTGACGCCGCAATGGGTGGTCACGATGTCGTAAACGTGGGGGGTCTGGCGCAGGAAGTTCACTTTGTCTTGCAGTGCCTGGATTTCACGGCTCATGGTAGTCTCCTTCGAGGCTTTGGGGAAGCAGGTTTCAGGGATGATTAATGCAATGATCATGCCGGCTCGACGGAACACCTCCACCGCTGCCTGAGGTCCATGCATGTACGCGATCGCCATCTACAACAACAAAGGCGGCGTGGGCAAATCGACCTTGACCGTGTTCATGGCCGATTTTCTCGCCTCGCTGGTGATTCGTGATCGTCCATTGCGGGTCGTGGTGCTCGATCTGGATCCGCAGGGATCGTGCGGGACCGCGTTGTTGGGACATGATACGCTGGAAGAGGCCCGTCGGAGTGGCCTGACCTTGGGGGATCTGGCGCGGCGCCTGGATGCCGGACAACCGGTGGCGATCGAGACCTATCTGCACCGTCGTCCCGCGGCGCCGGTCAAGGGACGTGCCACGGCGATCGGCGAAGTCGCGGTGCTGGTCTCGGACAAGGCGAGCGGATTCGCCTTCGAGGTCAATCCCCTCCATCGTCTCACCACCCTGCGTGAAAAGCTGCGTCCCTTTCTGGCCACGCGCTGCGACATCGTGCTGATGGATCTGCCCGGCAACATCGACGAGCGCAATCTGTTGGCGGTGAACGGATTGATCATGAGCGATTCGGTGATCACCCCGGTGGAGGTGTCGCGCTTCTCCCTGGAGGCGCTGCCGAACACCCTGGAGATGATCCGCTACGCCCGTGAGCGCGGCGGCGGGGAGCGACCGTTCTGTCTGGGCATGCTGCTCAACCGCGCGGACAAACGGGGTCAACAGTATCAACGCAACATCGGACAGGTGCATGCCCTGGCCGAACGACTGGGGATTCCGGTGTTCGAAAACGTCCTGCCCAATGCCCAGACCCTGACCGCCGCCACCGATGACGGAAGTCTGGCCGGATCGTTGCGCGAGCGTTACGGCCACTATCACACCCATGTGAAGGCCGTGGTGATCGAGGCGTTCCGACGCTGGAACGCCGTGGAGGGGTGAAAGCGGCCTGGATTGGTCTCCCTTGGTCACCGGGGATGGCGGGCCGTGGCGTTGGTGACATCTGGGGCGTGACAACCCCGTGAACCGGATTGAACCCACGCGGAGCACGCGTCATGTTCGAATGGCTGATTCATCTGCTCAACCATCCCGCGCTCCCCTGGATCGCGGCGGATCTGCTGCCCGTCTGGGCCATCGCCGCCTGGTGGTTCACCCGCGATGCCTGGCTGGATCCGCTGCGCCAGGAGATCCGTTCGGCGCGGGAGTTGTGCGACGCAACCCCGGACGAACCGGAAGCGTTCGCACCCCATCTCCGTCGTCTGCACGTCGGCATGGAGGGTCTGCCCAGGCTGGCTCCGGCCTGGCGCGCCTTCGTGGCCACCCTGATCGATCACGATACCCCAAATTCCCCGATCATGCGCGGCGTGCAACCCGCCACCCTGTTCGATCTGACCACCCTCTCCCAATCCAACAGCCACGCGGAACGGCTGCGTTTTCTGCCGTTGCAGCTGATCGGGGCCGGGATGCTGTTCACCTTCGTCGGTCTGCTCGGCGCCTTGCAGGTGGCCTCGACGGGTCTGGTGCCCAACGACCCCTCCGCCACCCAACAGGCGGTCCGTGACCTGCTCGGCCTGGCGGCCTTCAAGTTTCTCGCCTCGATCTCGGGTCTGCTCTCCGCCTGGCTCTTCTCCTGGCGCGCGCGGGTCTGGCGCGGACGGCTGGAAAAAGAGCTGACCCTCCTCTGCGATCAACTGGCGCAACGCTTCCCGTTCGTCTCCCGCGAGCAGCTTCTGCACGCGCAACTGCTCGCGATGCAACAACTGGGACAAGGGACGGGGCAACGCCCCCTGGCCGTCCGGACGGATGGGGCGCGTCAGATGCCCGTCACCCTCTCCCTGGATCCGGTGATCGCCGCCCTGCGCGAGGAGAACGACAAGCTCCGTCATCTCATCCGCGAACGGCTGCCCGACACACCGCCAACCCCCGTCCCGTCCCCCGCGCCGCTCTCCCTGGATCCGGTGATCGCCGCCCTGCGCGAGGAGAATGGCAAACTGCGCGATCTGATCCGCGAACGCTTGCCGGAATGTCCGTCCGCGCCACTGCCCATGCCGGGCGCACCCATGCTCGTCGAGGGGGCCGGCACCACGCTGATCGGACCGGATCCGACCGCCTGGCGCCCGCTGGTGGATGCCTTGCGCGAGGAGGGGCGTCAACTGACGCGGGAGCTGGCGTTGCATCTGGCACGGGAGATCCAGCCCCTGCTGGTCCGTCCGGTCGAGGCAGCGGCCATGGTGTCGCGTGGCGAACAGGAGTCGTGGATGCGGATCGTCGATCGCATGGAGCTGGCGGCCCGCTCCCTGGAGCGGCAATCCGAGGGGTTGGACGGATTGGGCGAGCTGGCCCGCGAGACGCGCCACGCCAGCGAAGGGTCGATTCGGGCCAATCGCGAGGCGGTGGAGGCGTTGGTGTCGGCGGTGGAGGGGTTCAACGAACGCATGTCCTCGAGTTTCGCCCGCTCGGCGGAGGCGCTGCTGGAGCGGCTGGCACGCAACAACCAGCAGATCGTGGCGCAGGTGATCGAAGAGTTCGATGGTGATCGGGCGCGGCAGGTGGTGGAGTCGGTTGGTCGGGAGGAAGGGGTATCGGCGTTGTATCAACAATTTTTCAGCCGTCGGACGCGCAACATCTCCGGATTGACGTGACCAGGGCGACGCGGCCCGCCTGTTCGGGCCGGACCTCTGGTGGATTTGGGATTGGCCCCTTTTTTTGAGCAGATTCAACCGAACCCATGAAGGCCCTTTCACTCGGCATGCCGCTTCTCGTACTCGATCTTCTGGTCGGCATGCTGTTTCTCGTGCTGATTCTGGTGACCGTTCAGCCCCTGCCGCGTCCGGCGGAGCCGCCGGAGGCCGAGACGCGCCGTTTGCGTGCCGAGAACACCGAGTTGTCGGCGCGGCTTCTGGCCCAGGCGGGGGATGTTCAGGGCCGGGAGGCCCCTTCCGGGCGAGATGGTGCGAAGTCGTTGCCCCCCTCCGCCGCGGCCTCGGCCTCGAGTCTGACCCTGCTGCGCGCCGAGGTGGCGGACCTGACCGCCCGCAACGAGACCCTGCGGCGCGCCCTGGAGGCGCGCGAGGCCGGAAAGAGCATGCCTGTGGATCGCACGGGGGATGAATCTCACACGGACCTCCAGCCTGATGGAAAAACGGTCGAAAGAGGCGAAAACAAAGAGAGCCTGCTGGCGGGTCGCGAGGCGCGCATCAAACAGTTGCAGACCGAGGTGTTCCGGCTCTTCACCCTGGTGGAGGAGAGTTCGAGGGAGGCCGGGGAGGCGCGTCAGGCGCGGGTGACCCTGGAGGCGCGGCTCAAGCAACGCGAGGCCCGTCTGACGGAGCTGGATCAGGAGATCGAGGCGCTGTCGGCGCGCACGCCGGGTCTGGCGCAAAGCCAGGCCTACTTCAACCAGCCGGTCACGCCTCCCGAGCCGGCAACCGCGCCATCGCCCGAAATCACCACCCCACCTCCCAAACCGGGCGGCGATCCATCCACCGACTCCCCCAGACCCCCGGCGCGACGTTTCGATCGAACCGCGCCCCGTCCTCCGGTCGCGAATCAACCATGAAGAATCTGTTACGGGTTTTTGGCTCCAAGGAAGTGAGCCGGCATGCCAATCAGGTCGGACGCCATCTCGACGAACTGTTCCATCTGACCATGGATCGCACCGTGCGGTTGGCGGTCACGGGTTTGAACCAGAGCGGCAAGACCGTCTTCACCACCACGCTGATCCACCATCTGCTGCACGCCCTGGAAGGGGCCAATCTGCCGAACTTCAGCGTGGCGAGCGAAAACCGTCTGCTCGGCACGCGGGTGATGCTGCAACCGGATCTGGATGTGCCGGCCTTCACCTACGAGCGGTACATGCGATCGCTCTTGGGCAACAAACCCACCTGGCCGGTACCCACCGATGCCTTGAGCGAGATCCGGCTGGCGATCCGGTACAAGCCGTCCGGCATCCTGAGCAGCCGTTTGACCTCCTCGGCCACCTTGCATCTGGATATCATCGACTATCCCGGCGAATGGCTGATCGATCTGCCGATGCTGCAGCTTTCGTTCGAGGCGTGGTCCGAGCAGACGTTGCGTCACTGCGAGGAGGAGCCGCGCCGTTCGTTGTCCGCCCAGTGGCGGGATCATCTGACCCGCCTGGATCCCACGGCCCAGGCCACGGATGAGACCTTGCGCGAGTCGGCGCGGCTCTATACCGATTTTCTGCTTGCCTGCAAAAGCTCGAAAGTGGGTTTGAGCTTTCTGCAACCCGGACGGTTCACCATTCCGGGGGATCTGAAGGGAGCACCGCTGTTGACCTTCTGTCCCCTGCCACCGCCCGGCGCCCATGGGGTGATCCCCGGTTCGCTGCGCGAGGAGATGGCCAGGCGATTCGAATCCTATCAGAAACTGGTGGCCGAGGGGTTCTTGAAACGTTACTTCTCCCGCTTCGATCGCCAGATCGTGCTGTTGGACCTGCTCGGTGCGTTGAATCGCGGTCCGGGGGCCTTTGCCGACATGCGCGCCGCCCTGGAGGCGATTCTGGGCCATTTCCGCCATGGCCCGTCGAATCTGTTGAACCGGTTGTTCAATCCGCGCATCGATCGGCTGTTGTTCGCCGCCACCAAGGCCGACTACGTGGCCGCGGACCAGCACCCCAATCTGGAACGTCTGCTGAGGCGTCTGGTGGCCCGTTCGGCCAACGACGCCTCGTTCCAGGGGGTGGAGATCCAGACCCAGCCGTTGGCCTCGCTGCGTTGCACCCGCACCGTGATGCGGGAACACCAGGGACGCCGCCTGTCGTTCGTGCAGGGGACGCCACGCGGTCGCGAGCGAGAGACGCTGCTTTTTCCCGGCGAGATCCCGGAGGCCCTCCCCGAGGCCGAGGATTGGGATACCCATCGGTTTCATTTCATGGAGTTCGAGCCGCGCCGACCCCCGGACACCGAAGGATTGGCCCCGCCGCACATCCGTTTGGATCAGGCGTTGGAGTTTCTGTTGGGGGATAAGTTGCGATGAGAAGCCGCCCGACCTGGACAGCTCCGGTGGAACTCTCCCCGGACCCCCTGATCGCCGATCCACCGCGCGTCACGCCCACGTTTCAACCACCCACCGAGGCCGAACCGGTCAAGGAGGAGGAGCCGGGCAACGGTTTTTCCGATCCATTGCCGCCACCTGGCGAGTCACCAGGGGCAGCCGGTTCCGGGCGACGCTGGCGCTGGTTCTTCTGGTCGTTCTTTTTGCTGCTGGCCGGCATTCTCATCGAGGAGAGCGTCCTGTTCCTCGTGGAGCAGTTCCGGCTGCATGTGGGACTTGGGTTGTTTTTCAGCGGCCTGGTGGGTGTGTTGATCTTCGTGCTGATTTCGGCGTTGCTTAGGGAACTGCGCGGGTTGAAGGCGATTCGGGCGCAGGACGGACAGCATGCCGAGGCGGCGAGGTTGATGGCCGAGGATGGTTTCGGCAATGCCCAACCCCTGCTGCGTCGGCTGGTCGATCAACACGCCGAGCGTCCGGAGTTGCGCGACGCCCTGGAGGCGTTCCGCGCCCTCAACCAGGCCCATCTGGGGGATCGGGAGGCGTTGGCGCTTTTCTCCCAGCGGGCGTTGAAACCCCTGGACGAGGCCGCCTTGCGCATCATCGGCAAGCATGCCGCCTCGGCGGCCTTTCTGGCGGTGCTCAGCCCCCTGGCGCTGCTGGACGCATTGTTGTTTTTCTGGCGCAACCTGCGCATGATGCGCGAGATCGCCCAGGTATACGGTCTGCGTCCCGGACCGGCGGGCACCGTTGTGTTGATGCGTCATGTGGCCGAGGGGATGCTGGCTGCGGGATCGGGCGACGTGCTGGCCAAATCCGCCGCCGAGGCGCTTGGGGATACCCTGACCGGCGCCGCTCTGGCGGGAGCCGGTCAGGCGGCCACCAACGCACTGTTCACCGCGCGGGTGGGTTTGCGTTGTCTGCGTCTGTGCCGACCGATTCCTTTTCCCAAGGCCGACGAACCGGGTCTGGGGCGGATCCGGAGGGAGTTGAAAGCGGCGTTGACCGGTCCGAAGGGGTGATCCGATCAAGGCGGACGGTCTTTGCCTGTCGCCAGAAAGCGCCACGGTCCGGGGGTGAGCGGGCATTCCTCCATCCTGCACGTTTCTCTCGTCCGCCGGTTGACAGTCTGGTGGTGATCTGGCATTCTCAATTCCGTACATTGATAGAATCGATTTCTCGATCTATATCATCTTCTCTTGTTACCCGATTCTATGCGAGGCGTTTTGTCATGAAAAAGTTGGTTGTTTCTTCACTTGCATTCTGTGCCGTGCTGTTGGCCATGAACCCGGTTCACGCCAGAAAGCAGAGCCAGGATTCGGGCAACATCGATTTCGGCTCCTACACCTGCGGACAGTTCCTCAAGGAAGCTGCGGAGGGAGACGAGGAGGATATCGGCGTGGTGCTGATGTGGATCGATGGCTATCTGAGCGGCGTTTCCGGGGACACGGTATGGAAGCCGAATGATTTCACCCGTTTCTCCGAGCGTCTGGCCAATTATTGCGCCTCGCATCCCAAGATGAACCTTCTGGAAGCGGCCAAGAACAAAGGGCTTCAGCACTGAAGCACCTCAAGATGCGCTCAGGAGACCCTCCCAGGGTTTCGCTTTTGACGTGACCGTTGAAAAAAAAGAGCGTCTGGGAGATTCCTCTCCCAAGGTTTCGCTTCTGACGTGACCGTTGAAAAAAAAGAGCGTCTGGGAGATTCCTCTCCCAAGGTTTCGCTTTTGACGTGACCGTTGAAAAAAAAGAGAGCGTCTGGGAGATTCCTCTCCCAGGGTTTCGCTTTTGACTTTGACTTTGATTTTATCGCGCTCTTCACAAAGAAGCATTTTTCGCGGTTCTGGCGAAAAATGCGCCGCGCGCAGCCTTGCAAGCAACCATCGTTTGCGTCTTTGGCAAACGATGGTTGCTTGCCTTGCCTCAAACGGGCCAAGCAGAGAGAAATGCGGCAGGCACGTTGCAACAAAGGCCGTTCTATCTCAACGCATCACACGCACCGGCTCGGGACGCACCCCCGGCACCTTGGCGGCCTTCTCCTGGGCGGTCTTGGCCTCCTCCTCGGTGACAAAAGGTCCGGCGGTCAGGCGAAAGAAGCGCATTTCACCCACCATCACCTCCTCTTCATGCACCACCAGACCCGCGCCATTCAACGCACGCAGCGTGGACTCCAGATTGCCGCGATCCAGAAACGATCCCAAACGGAACTCATAACGCCCCCCCTTGCCAGCCATTGATACGGACTCTTTTTTCGGCGGCTCGGACGGCAACTCCGCTTTTTTCACCGGTTCGGGCAGGATCTCCGCTTTTTCCACCGGCTCGGGTTCTTTTTTTACCGACTCGGACGGAATCTCCGCTTTTTTCGCCGACTCGGGTTCTTTTTTTACCGACTCGGACGGAATCTCCGTTTTTTTCGCCGACTCGGGCAAGATCTCCGCTTTTTTCGCCGGTTCGAACGGAATCGCCGCTTTTTTCGCCGGTTCGGGTTCTTTTTTCGCCGGTTCGGGCAAGATCTCCGCTTTTTTCGCCGGTTCGGACACGGGCTCGTTTTTCGACGCATCACGGTTGCCATCGGCGCGCTGCATGGCCTCGACCACGCGGCGGGCATCCGCATCCCCACCCTCGCGACGCGCCACGAAGGCCAGCCACTCCCGGCCCGCCGGACCGCGGGCCTGCTCGAAGGCACGCCAGGCCTCGACCGCCTCGGGAATCTTGCCGCTCCGGGCTGCCAACAGACCGCGATTGAAGGCGTGCCACGCCTGATCCGGATCCAGGCGCGCGGCGCGCTGGAAATCGGCGTCCGCCTCGGCGTACCGACCCAACCCCAACTGCACCAGCCCGCGATGACGCAAGGCGACGGCATCCGCCGGTTCGAGACGCAGGGCGTGGTTGAAATTGATCAACGCCTGTTCCGGCTGTCCGGCGGCCAGACGCGCCAGACCGCGCAGCCGCCAGAGACGCGCCACCCCACTTTCGAGGTGCAACGCGGCGGAACAGTCCTCGATGGCGCGCGCGGCGGCCTCGGGACGCTTCTTGGCCAGGGAGAGACGGGTCTGGGCCTCGCAACGCCCTTCGAGCGCGGCCAGACGCCGCTCGCGGGTCGGCTCGCCGGTGGTCAAAAGACGGGTGAAGCCGTCGATGGCGCTTTCGTGGCGCCCGGCGCGCAACTCGGCGCGGACGCTCTCCAACGGATCCGGTCCCGCGCCGGTTGGTGCGCCGGCCCAGACCACTCCGCTCGCGAACAGCCCAAGGGCCACGAGGGTCACCCACAGCCCGACCGTGATCCGCCTAACCATGTCCATGCGCTTTCATCAGAATCCCATAGGCCCGGTTGATCTCCCGCATCTTCTCGTGCGCCAAGACGCGCAACGCCACGCCCATCGAGGCGAGCCGGTCCGGGTGGTAGCTCTTGACCCGCGTCCGGTAGGCCCACTGGATGCGCTCGATGGTCGGCTCGCCGCGAATCCCCAACACCCGGCGCGCCAGACCCAGCTCATCCCAGGCCGGAATCAACGCCTCCTCCCGCCCCTCGGGACAATACCACGCCTCATCAGGCGTCATCGTCCCCCCATCCTCGGACCCCGGCCCAGGCAAAAGGTTCCCGGAGGTCGCGGACGCCACGGCCTCGGACTCCTCTTCCAACAATTGGATCAAACGCCGCCGTTCCGCCTCCAAACCCTCCACCCGCTCCTGACTGGTGGCCAGGGCCTCCTCCATCATCATGCGCTCGCGTTGCGCACGCCGCAATGTCTCCCGCGCCTCGACCCCCTCCCGTCGCGTCGCCTCCAGCGTGGCCAGGGCCACATCCCGCTCGGCCCGGATCCGGGTCAACTCCCCTTCGGCCCGCTCCAGGCGGCGGTTTGCGGCATCGCGCTCGTCGGACACCTGACGAAGCGCCAGCCGCGAGGCCACATCCCGCTCGCGCAACAGCTTCATCTCCCGGCGTGCATCCGCCAGGGCGAGCCGCTCCTCGTGACCCGACGCAACCGCGCCGCTGCCGCGCCCAACCGACAAAGCCGCGCCATCCCCGCGTCCAGCCGCCGCAGCCCCGCTCGCGCCGGTGGCAAAGAGCGACGCCGGATCGTTCACATACCCGGAGATCTCGATCACCCGCTCACAGGATAAGACCACCATACCGCCCACGCGCGGTTCGCTCTCGTAGCACACCTCCCCATCCGCCACGCGCAACCGGTGTTCAAGCCCACAGACCGGACACGCCCGACCCGCGTCAAGCTCCTCCCCGGCCACCACCAACCAGGCATCGCAACCATGACAGCGCACCCGATAGAAACGCCGGCGGCGCTCCCCCGGCCCGAGCCGCTCCACCACCCGGCGTCCGCGCGCCTCGTGGACCAGACAGCGCCGCCCGTTGACCAACTCCATGGCGATCGACTGGGCGCAGTTTGGGCAATTTTGTTGCCAGCGGGTGGCGGCCTCCGGGTATTCGAAAGCCATCTCCTGCGCGCATTGCGGGCAGAGACGGGTCAGTCGGCGCATGCCAACCGGCGCGGTTGCCTGCTTTTCATCCACTTTGGGGGGTCGTGGGGCCTCGGAAAGGGGATTGAGCCAGGGATTGGCCGTCTGCATGCCGATTTTCTCCGCCCATCGATGGGATTCGAGGGGTCAAGCGAGGATTTCTTGACCTTTGCATACAATTATCGTGCATTTCGATAACTCTTTCAACCGCGTCCGGTCGCGATCACCCACTTGATGGTATCCACCTTGGCGATCTCGACCTCCTTGGCACCACTCCGCCTTGACCAAATCCACATCCCCCTTCGTGGCCAACGCACGGCACCCTCTTCGACAGTGAAGGATCATCTTGTCTGCAAGGCTATCCGAAAGCGCCACTTCGATCCAAGAAAATCCATCCCAACCGGGTACCCCGGAGCAGAGGCAATCCGACCCGTGGCGTGAAGATCGCCCCATCACCGCAAATGGATATCATTTATACTATAATTGCCAAAACAAACACTTGTCCCCGCGACCGTTTCGCGGTAATGGTATCTATTTCCAGAATTGCCTGAATTCGGGACCACTCCCGAATCGCCCCCTCTCCTCGAACTCGGGAGCACCCGTGAAAAAAATCCTCCTGGTGGAAGGTTCCAAAAGCTTTGCCGCCCTGCTGCGGCAGCGCATCGAAACGGAACTGCATTTCCAGGTCTTCTGGGCCGCCACCATGGCCTCGGCCAAGGATATCGTGCGCCAGGAGGGGAGCGACTTCTTTCTCGGCATCCTCGGGCTCTACCTTGCCGATGCGCCCAACGGCGAAATCGTCGATTACATCCAGTCCCTCGACATCCCCTCCGTGGTCTTCACCGGCGAAATCAAGGACGACGTGCGCGCCAACGTCGTCTCCAAACGGGTGCTCGACTACTTCATCAAGGACAACGCCAGCAGCATCGACGCGGTGCTCTACTTCATCGACCGCCTTCGCAAAAACGCCGCCATCAAGGCCATGGTCGTCGATGACTCCAAAAGCTCTCGCTACCACGTCGGGCAGTTCCTCAAACGGTGCAACTTCCAGGTGCTCGAGGCCGCCGACGGCCCCGCAGCCCTCGAACTGCTCCTTGAACACCCGGATGTGCGCCTGATCCTCGTGGATTACGAAATGCCGGGCATGAACGGCTTTCAACTCATCAAACGCATCCGACCCCGCCACACCCGCGATCGCACCGCCATCATCGGTCTCTCCTCCCACGGCAGCACCGACATGGCCACCCAGTTCCTCAAGGCCGGCGCCAACGACTTCTTGACCAAGCCGTTCCGCGACGAGGAGCTGCTCTGCCGGGTCTCCCAGAACATCGAGATCATCGAAAAGAACGTCCACTTCGAAAACCTCGTGGCCGAACGCACCAGCCGTCTCATGGAGGCCCACGAACAGCTCAAGAGTCGCGAAAGACGACTCGGCTCCATCCTCAACACCGCCCTCGACGCCATCATCACCGCCGATGCCAAAGGCCGGGTGATCGGCTTCAACCCGGCGGCGGAAAAACTCTTCGGATATTCGTCCCAGGATGCCCTCGGCAAGACCGTCGCCGAGCTGATCATCCCGCCCGATCAACGCGACGGACATCTCTCGGGCATGGAACGCTGGAAGGCCACCGGCACGGACCGGAACGGCAATCTGCGCCGCCGCATCGAGGCCCCGGCGATGCGCGCCGACGGCGAGATCATCGACATGGAAATGGCGCTCACCTCGGACATGCTCGACGGCGACACCATCTTCACCGCCTTTCTCCACGACATCACCGATCGCAAGCAGCTGCTCAGATCCCTGGAAGAGACCCTCCAGGTGGCGGAAAGCTCCAATCGCGCCAAAAGCGAATTCCTGGCCAACATGAGCCACGAAATCCGCAGTCCGATGAACGCCATCATCGGCATGACCGATCTGGTGCTCGGCACCGAATTGACCGAAGTGCAACGCGACAACCTGCTGATCGTCCAGAACGCCTCCCAGACCCTCCTGGACCTGATCAACTCCATCCTGGATCTCTCCAAGATCGAGGCCGGCAGGTTCAAGCTCGAAAACATCCCCTTCGATGTCCATGGCCGCATCGGCGCCGCCTGCGAAACCATGGCCATCCGCGCCTATCAGAAACGGATCGGTTTCCACTGCCGCATCGCCCCGGATCTGCCCGAAACCCTGGTGGGCGATCCGTTGCGCCTCTCCCAGGTGATCATCAATCTGATCGCCAATGCCATCAAGTTCACCGAAAAGGGCGAGGTGGTGTTGAACGTGCAACGCGCCTCCGAGGAGATCGACGGCAACGTGCTGTTGCAATTTTCGGTGTCGGACTCCGGCATCGGCATCCCGGCGGATCGCCTGGATCTGATCTTCGACCGCTTCACCCAGGTGGATGGCTCGACCACCCGCAAATACGGCGGCACCGGTCTGGGTCTGACCATCTGTCGCAGCATCACCCATCTGATGGGCGGAACCATCTGGGTGGAGAGCACGCTGGGTGAAGGGAGTGTCTTTCACTTCACCGCGCGCTTCGCCACCGGACGCCGCGCCCCGTCGGGCCAGGAGGCGGTCATGGAGGCCCGTGGTGGTGGCGGGGACACCTCCCTGCCCATGGCCGGATTGCGCATCGTGGCCGCCTACGACAATCCGACCGGACGCGGCATTTTAAGCGATCTTCTGGGCCAGGCCGGCGCCCAAACCACGATGGTGGCCGATCTGGAGGCGCTGCGCGACGTGCTGCGCCAGGCGGTGGAGCGTGGCGCGCCCCATGATCTGCTGATCGTCGATTACCACCTGCTGCGCAACGCCGAAGCCGTGCCCCCGGAACTCTCCCAACGCGATGGCTGGAAAAATCGACCGGTGGTCACCGCACCTCCCGCCCGTCGCGTGGAAGAGACCCTGCTGGCCGATGCCTTCTCCGATGCCGTCCCCTTTTCCGAACCGGTGCTCCGTTTTCCGCTGCTGCGCGCGGTCAACCGCGCACTGGGACGGGTGACCGCCTCGGCCCCGCCACGACGCATCGGTGGCCGGCGCCCGATCACCCTGCGCATCCTGGTGGTCGATGACATGATCAACAACCAGAAGGTGGCCCTCAACCTGCTCGAGCAGGCCGGTCACGAGGTGGCCCTGGCCGGCAACGGCAACGAGGCCCTCGCCATCCTCAAGACCAAACCCTTCGACGTGGTGCTGATGGATCTGCAAATGCCGGAACTCGACGGCCACGAGACCACCCGACGCATCCGCGCCGCCGATCCGGAGCAGTTCCCCAACACCCGCACCCCCATCATCGCCTGCACCGCCCACGCCCTGGAGACCGATCGGCAGCGCTGTCAGGAAGACGGCATGAACGGCTTTTTGCGCAAGCCCTACCGCGCCGAGGAGCTGCATGCCGCCCTCGAGCCCTTCCTGCGCAAACCAGCCACCCCCGCCGCGGAAAAGGCCGACGCGCCGACCGGCATCGCCGCGGTCCTCAAGCCCGTGGAAGGGGATCCCCAGGAGATCGACCGGCAACGCCGCGCCTTTCTGGAACGGGCCCCCGAACAGGCGTCCCGGCTGCGCAAGGCCCTCCAGGCGAATGACTTTCATCAGGCCCAGGACGAGGTGGAGTGGTTCAAATCCTCCTCCGATCGCATCGGCGCCTACCGGGTGAAATGGCAGGCCATGCGCCTGCGCGGACAGGTGGAACTCAAGAACACCCCCCTCTCCCTCGCCCAACTCGATGCCATGGAGGAGGAGTACAGGAAAATCAGCGCGATCCTCGATGCGCCGGCGAACGAATGAAGCGCATCAATTAAAAAAACCCTATTGCAAAAAGTGATAATGGCTCTTGCGAATATAGCGGATTGCAGGGCATACTGTGGGGCATTATGCCAAAATGGCCGATTCGTCGCGCACCGCGTGGAGAGCGAAGTGTCTGCGGACGGGAATCAATGATAAACATTCCATGGAGCAGTTGGAATTCAAGGGGAAGGATATGGCAACGACTACCAAGGCGGATCTGGTCGAAGCGGTTTATGAACGCATCGGGCTCTCCAGACCCAAATCGACCGCCATCGTCGAGCAGGTGTTCGAAATGATCACCCAGCGACTCGAACAGGGAGAAACCGTGAAACTGTCCGGATTCGGAGTGTTTTCGGTGCGCAGCAAACGGGCCCGTCCGGGCCGCAACCCCAAAACCGGTGAACCCATCGAAATCACCAGCCGCAAGGTGGTGACCTATCGGGCCAGCCCGCTGGTTCTCTCTGGAGCCGATGGCGATGGCGAGGCCGAACCGGCCTGACAATCTTGCAGTCATGACCTGGATCCACGACGATCCGGGGCCAGTTGGCATGGGTCCGATGATCTCAACCAGTCGGACCCATACCTGCTGGCGGTAAAGTCCGCTTCACCGACCATCTGGGGGCAGCGTTCGCTCACTCCCCCTTCATGATGCGCCCTTTTTCGCGCGCCCATTCGCGTTCGCGCACGGTTTGGCGCTTGTCGTAGAGCTTTTTGCCGCGCCCCACGCCGATTTCGAGCTTCACCCGACCATCCTTCCAGTAGGCCTTGAGTGGTATCAGGGTCAGCCCCTTCTCCTTGGTCACGCCGATCAATCGCTGGATCTCATGCCGATGCACCAGCAGCGTGCGGGTACGCATGGGATCGTGGTTGTGGATATTTCCGTGGGTGTAGGCGGAGATGTTGGCGTTGAGCCAGGTCAACTCCCCGCGTTGGATCACGGCGAAGGAGTCGTTGAGATTGATCTTGCCGGCCCGCAGGGATTTGACCTCGGTCCCGGTGAGCGCCACGCCCGCCTCGAAGCTCTCCAGAATTTCGTAATTGAACCGCCCCTTGCGGTTCTCGCTGATCAGTTTGATGCCCATGGTATTCCGAAGGGACCGCCCAGGCGGCCAGTTTCAAGGCAAGGGTTCCGGATGGATCGGGGGGTTTGTTGGCGCAACCAATCCGGAACCAGGTCCGCCGCTGGCGTCGATACGCCGCGCGGAAAACGACCACCTACGCCGCCAGCAACCCCATCTTGACCAGCGTGGCGCGCACGATCGCCTGATTGTTCTCGGCCAGCCAGGTCAACGGCAGACGGATCTCCGGTTCGCACAGGCCGAGCATGGCCGCCGCGGCCTTGACCGGAATCGGATTGGTCTCGCAGAAGAGCTTCTGGTTGAGGTCGAGCAGAAACTCGTGGGCCTCCAGCGCCTTGGCGGCATCGCCGGCCTGCCAGGCGTTCCAGATGGCCACCATCTGCGCCGGCGCGACGTTCGAGGTGACCGAGATCACCCCCTTGCCACCGATCGACAGGAAGGGCAGAAAAGTGGCGTCGTCACCGGAAAAGAGGGTGATGGCATTGCCGCACATGCGCCGGATGGTCGAGGCGCGTTCCATGCCGCCGGTCGCCTCTTTCAAACCGACGATCGAACCCATGTTGGCCAGACGGGCCACCGTGGCCGGCAAAAGATCCACACCGGTGCGTCCCGGCACGTTGTAGAGCACCAGCGGGATTTGGACGCTTTCGGCGATGGCGCGATAGTGCTGATAGAGCCCTTCCTGCCCCGGCTTGTTGTAATACGGGGTGATGAGCAGGGCGCCGTCCGCGCCGGCCTGCTGGGCATGGCGGGCCAGTTCGATGGATTCGCTGGTGGAGTTGGAGCCCGCGCCGGCGATCACCTTCACCCGACCGGCGGCGGCCAGGATCGCCAGTCGGATCACCTCGCGGTGCTCCTCGTGGGAGAGGGTGGCCGATTCGCCGGTGGTGCCGCACGGCACGATGCCATGGACGCCGTTGGCGATCTGGAATTCGATCAGAGCTCGAAACGCCTCGCCATCGATCTGGTTGTTCTTGAACGGGGTGATCAGGGCCGTGAAGACCCCTTCGAAAAGATTGGACATCGGAATGCTCTCTCCATGAATCGTGATGCGGGAGGAATGAATCAGGGCCGTTTTGTCTACCGTTATCTATACCGGAATCCCGAGCGGGTCACAAGGAGATAATGGCCAGGGCAATCGCATTTGAAATTCACTTGACATGCAGGTGAAAACTTGCCAAGTGGTCCGAGGTAATCCACTCTGTTACTTTCGATAATTATCGAGTGGCAGAGGAGGATCTCATGGATGAATTTGCGAAGTGTTTCGATGGTTTGGATGATCCACGAACCGGTAATGCTGGACAACATGATTTGCTTGAGATCCTGGTGATTGCCTTGTGTACGGTCCTGTGTGGCGGCCAGACGGCTGTGGACATGGCCGAGTGTGGTATCGCCAAAGTGGATTTCTTTCGGGAGTTCTTGAGATTGGAACACGGCATTCCCAGCCATGATACATTCAGCCGGGTATTCCGATTACTCAATCCAGAACGTTTTCAAGCATGTTTTCTGACCTTTATGGCCCGCTTCGCGGAAGCGTGCAAAGGTGTCATCGCCATCGATGGCAAGACACTGCGTCATTCCTTTGATACGGCGACTGGCCAGTCTCCTCTTCACATGGTCAGCGCCTGGGGGCATGAGCAACGATTGGTATTGGCTCAGGTGGCGACGGACGCCAAATCAAACGAGATCACTGCGGTTCCAAAATTGCTAGAATTGCTGACGCTCAAAGGAACAATCGTGACCGTGGATGCACTCAATTGCCAGAGATCCATCGCACAGCAGATCGTTGATCAAGGAGGCGATTATCTGTTTGCTCTCAAAGGCAATCAAGGCACTCTTCATGATGATGTCCGACTGTTCCTGAATGACCCGGAAAATGGTTGCGTTCCACTCTCTGTGACTGATGGGGACCACGGTCGTATAGAAATCCGTACCGCAATGATATCGACGGATATCGGATGGCTTCAGAAAAATCATGCTTGGCCGGGTCTCACAGCCATCGGCAAGGTCGAACGGGTTCGTGAAACAGCGACCAAAACCACCACTGAGACGGCATATTACTTACTCAGCACTCCACTTTCGACAGAGCGTTTCGAACAGGTGGTGCGGGCCCATTGGGATATCGAAAATGGCCTGCATTGGGTATTGGATGTGGTCTTCAATGAAGATCAGAACCGTTCCCGCAAGGACAACAGCCCCAAAAATCTCGCTGTCTTGCGGCATATGGCCATGAACATCGTGCGCAAGGAGACATCCAAAGGCTCAATGCGCGTCAAGCTCAAGCGCGCTGGTTGGAATAACGATTTTCTTGCAACCCTGCTCGCTCAATTTTGAAATGCAATTGCCCTGAGATAATGGCCCGCAGCCGGGCGGTCGCGGTCGGATCCGGGCGCATGGATGCGGTGTGGCCCAAAAATCGGGCCGCAACCTGAACCATGGGTTCACCCAACAGCGGATGGATCAGCTCCGGTGCCAATTCCGCCAGGGGCACGGCCAGAAAATCCCGTTTGGGGATGTCCGGGTCCGGAATGGTCAACCCCTCCTGGTCGAAACGGCCCTCGCCCATCAGGGCGATGTCGAAATCCAGCGGGCGCGGTGCCCAGCCGGGTTGACCGGGTTGTCGTCCCTGTTCGCGTTCGATTTTTTTCAGCAGTTCCCGCAATCCAAGGGGTTCACAGCCACCCTCGATGCAGAGCGCGCCGTTGAGAAAATCGGGGAGTGGCGCATGAATCGGGGTATTGGCATCGACCAGGGCCGGAGTGCGGTAAACCGTGGAGATGGCGCGCACCCTGACCGTCGCGTGCAACCGGGCGATCCCGGCGGCCAGATTCTCCTCTGGGGCGATGTTGGCGCCAAAGGCAATCAGCACCGGGCTGTTCACGCCGGGGTGCGACGACGCAGGATGGTCACTCCGACCGTACGCGCGAAGCGCAACGCGCCTGGTTTTTCGACGCTCACCCGTGCCGCCTCGACCCGTGGATGTTCCAGGCAGATGGCGGCGATCTGTTCGGCCAGCGCCTCCACCAACCAGCAGGCCGAACCCTCGGCATGATCGATGATATTCTTCGTCAATTTTTTATAATCAACCGCATCGTCGATGTTGTCGCTCACGCCGGCGCGGGCGGTGTCGGTGGTCAACTCCAGTTGGATCACCACATCCTGCAAGGTGTGGCGTTCCCACTCCTGGATGCCGATGATGCAGCGCACCAGCAGGTCACGGATGAAGATCTGGTCACAGGCCATGATTCAGGGGTCCCGGTGGAAGAGTGACAAACGAGCATGATGGGGGGAGAGCCCCCTTACCCCGACGTGGCCCCTCCCTTGCGGGCGTTCCACGGTAAGAGCGACTACCGTCATGTCTGGATATCATACATGCTCTGCCGGGGGGCTCGCCACCACTTTTTCCGGCTCTGAACCGCATCTGTTTTGGAATGCGTCGTTTTTCGGCACCCATTCAGGACCCCCACTGTTGCAGAGGACAGGGGACCGCAAGGTCCCCGGCGGAGGTTCGAAGGCGGCACCTCCGAGGTTTGGCTTTTGACTTTGTGCTTTTGACTTTATGCTTTTTAGGGCGCTCTTCAAAAAAAGCGTTTTTTCGCGTTCTTTGCGAAAAAACGCTGCGCGCCGCCTTGGAAGGTGAGTCGTTTTGCGGTTTTGGCAAAACGACTCACCTTCGCCTTGCCCTGCTGCCCTGCCTTGAAACAGACTGCTCCAAATGCAGGGGGCTTGAATGGTTACTTACAAACTTGCATGATGGGAGGAGAACCCCCTCACTCCCCAACCGTGGACCTCCCTTACGGGAGTTCCACGGTAAAAAAGGCGAGAAAGGCTTTTTTGTAAAAAACGTATCAGAATCAAAATACTGGGAGAGGAATCTCCCGGACGCTCTCTTTGTTTTTCAACAATGAAAACCGCATGTTCCAGGCAGTGCCTGATTTAAACCGCGTCTATTTTGAGATGCGTCGTTTCCCGCAAGGCCACAGTGCAAAATACGAGCTTCGTTTCCAACAAACGGAAACGAAGCTCGCGAAGGCTGCGCGCGGCGCATTTTTCGCAAAAGACGCGAACAATGCTTCTTTGAGAAGAGCGCGCTCAAGTCAAAAGCAACGTCCCAGGGGCTGTGCCCTTGGATCCCACCAGGGGGATCATCCTCCTGACCCCTTGATCATGGAACGACGCATCCCGTGATGGGTGCGGTTTAGGTTTAGGACCTGGGATTCTCCGCTCTCGGACCACGGATCATCAACCAGAAAACGGCCAGGGCGGTGAGCGTGATGGCTGGCAGGGCATCGCGATTCAGACCATCCCAACCGCTGGAGGTGGCAATCATGCCGGAGGAGAGGGCGGTCACGGTTTGGACGCCGAAAATCATCAGATCATGGAATCCCTGGGCATGGGCCTTCTCTTCGGGGCGGTAGGTGGTGGTCAGGAGGGTTGTGCCGCCGATGTAGAGAAAATTCCAGCCGATCCCCAGCAACAACAGGGCCCACCAGAAGTGGGCCAGCGACTGGCCGGAGAGTGCGATGGCCCCGCAGCCGAACAAAAGCAGCACGCCGGCCAGCAACACGCGCGGCACGCCGAAACGGTGGATCAGGGAGCCGGTGAAGAACGACGGCACGAACATGCCGAGCACATGCCATTCGAGCACGAACGCAGCGTCGCCGAACGGCAGGGAGCAGGCTTGCATCACCAAGGGCGTGGCGGCCATCAGGAGGTTCATCACCCCATAGCCGGTGGTCGAGGCGAGCACCGCCACCAGATAGACCGGCTGGGTGATGATTTGCCAGATTGGGCGTCCCGGGGTGGCGAAGTGATCTTCGTGAAGGGGGGGCAGATCCAGCCGACCAAGCACCCACCAGGCCAGCAGGGTGAACAGGCTCAGCGAGCCGTAGGAGGCGGCGAACAGAGGTGTGATCAGGTCGCGAGTGATTTTGCTCAATTCCGGGCCAAGCACGCCGCCAAGGATGCCGCCGGCGAGTGTCCAGGAGATGGCGCGGCTTTTCCACGCTTCCGGAGCGACATCGGCGGCGGCGAAGCGGTACTGTTGGCCGAAGGCGTTATGGAATCCGGAGAGCAGACTTCCCAGGCAGATCAGCGTGAAGGTTTGTTCCATCACGCCGAGTGTGGCGAGCAGGCCACCGAGCAGGCCGAGAAGGGCGCCGAGGCGGAATCCCTTCTGACGGCCATGGCGCAGCATATAAAAAGATGCCGGCAGGGTGGCCAGCGCGGCCCCGGCCACGAACGCGGCCACAGGCAGGGTGGCCCAGCCGGGATTGGGGGCAAGGAGCAGTCCGGCCAGGCCGTTGATGGCGATCAGGGTGACATTGTTGAGGGTCAGCAATCCCTGGGCCAGGGCGAGAATGAGAATGTGTCGTTTCAGGTTGGATGGATTCATGGAGTCGGACCGGGAGGGGGTGGCGGGCAACGGTCTGGCGCGAAATTTTTTTCACAAAAACCGTGAAAGAACTGTTTCTTCAAAGACGCGCCTGAAAAGCAAAGTCAAAACGAAGAAACAGAAACACCTACAGAAACGAAATTGAAAGCCAACAGGAAATCACAAAGTCAACGTCACAGAATCAACGTCACAAAGTCAACGTCCCGGAGGCTCTGCCTCCGGCCTCCACCGGGGAACGAGCCGGTCCCCGGACCCCGGACGAATGTTGTTCAATCACCCCATCCACCACCCCTCACCGATACTCCCCCACCAACGCAAATCCCGCCCAATTGGCCGGATGGGCGTGCGCCTGCCGCACCAGCAACTGGGCCTGCCGCAACGCCTCCGCCTTGCCCATCCGTCCATGATAACGATAAAAGTGCTTCATTAGCAAAGCCGTGGCCAAATCATCCACCCGCCACAACGACGAAAGCACAGACCGCGTGCCGGCATACAAAAATGCCCGGTTCAATCCCAACAACTCACTGCCACGCAACTGCCCCAACCCGGTCTGACAGGCACTCAAGGTCACCAACTCCGCCCGAATCGGCAAACCCGCCACCTCACGCGCACTCAACCGCCCCGCCTCCGAAGGCACCACCCCACGCTCACGCTTCCCATGGCCAGGCTTGTCGCCGCTCGCCAGCCAAAGCGAGGAAAAAAGCGGGTTGATGTTCTGAAAATCCCCGTGCGCGGCAATGTGAATCACCGAATAGTCGCCAATGTGCTCCAGAATCCACCCCTTGGTGGCCTTCTTGCCCTTGAGCAGATCCCCCTCGGTGAAATGGCCACGCACACTCTCGGCCTCGAACTCAGCCATGGCCAGATCGAAATCCGCATCCCCCAGATCCGGATTGCCAACGGCCAATACCCGCCCATTGCCGACCTTCTGATCCATCGGCCTGCTCAAGGCACGCTCCAGCAACGCGGCGGAAGGCTCGTGAAAGATCGGAAAACGATCGATCAACCACCCCTCCGGAGCACGCAGGGCGGCAAACGCCAAAACATGCAACGACCGGTGCGGAATGATCCCCAGATGGGTCACCCCCTCCAGATCCTCGGCCAACGGCTCGATCAACCAACCATGCAAACGGGTGAGCACGCCATCCACCCGCGCCTGATTCTGCATGGCGTCCCGATAGACGCGCAGCGTCTCCTCCAATCGCGCCTCGCTCACCGGGACACGCTTGAAACGGGTTCCCGAAGCGCGCGAAAACCAAATGAACAGCTCCTTCTCGGTCACGAAATAACTCGCCACCCCCACCCCAGCAGGCAATACACGCTCCAACCGCTCCAACGTGACCGGCGCCACCGCCACCCGCGCCGCCAGACCGGGACTCCGCACCCTCAAGCTCACCAACGCCTCCTCGGCCTCGGCACGCCTGGCCCGATAGTCGGCCCACAGCTTCGCCTCCGTCCCCTTGAGAGCCGCCAACGCCCGCGCCCGCGACTCAACCTCCGCGAACATGGCATTGACATGCCTCAAACGGGCCTCATCCTCGGGATGCACCTCGATCGCACTGCCGGATGCCAACAGATCCTGGAAATCCCCGGAACGGGAACGCTCCAAGAGATCGAACGCCTCTCGCTCCCGACCGCGATCGGCCAACAGGACGATCATATCCCGATACAGCTCCTGCTTGTCCTCCAGAAAGCCATGCCGCAACGTGTCGATCTCCAGCGGCGCACGCAACCCCTCGACCACCCGTATCGCCTCGGCATGCCGGTCGAGTGCCTCTCCGTCCCGACCCAGACTCCGCAACGCCCCGGCGGCACCGGTCAACGCCCGCCAACGCACCTCGGCAAGCCCAATCGAATTCGACAGGTCCGCCGTGCGCTCGAACCCCTCGAGCGCCTCCCTGGCATGTCCCTGAACCCGCCCAAGCTGGGCCAACGCCAACCACCCCTTGGCCAACAGGATCCGATCCCCGGTCTCTCGTGCCAATGCCTCGGCACGGCGCAACGTGGCCTCGGCCTCCGGGAGCTGCCTTGCTTTCAACTGGGTGATGCCGATGTTGCGCAACGAATTGCCCATGTGATGCTTGTCGTGCCGCGCCTCGTCCAGGGCCAGAGCCCGCTGGAACGACGCCAGCGCCGCCGCCGTATCGCCGCTCTGCCGCTCGATCAGACCCCGGTTGTTCAGGGAGGCGGCCAGCTCGCCGGTCAAATTGCGCTTTTGGGACAGATCGATGGCCGCGTCCAGATGACGCGCCGCCAGCTCCGGCTCGTTGAGACTCCAATAGATCAAACCGCGACTGTTGGCCAACTGGATGGTCAAGCGGGGATCCCGATGCTTCTCCACCCACGGCTCGACCCGCTCCAAAGCCTGCAACGCCGTCTGGTACGCGCCGCGATACCAGGCGATGTTGGCCTCGCGCAACGCCACCTCGGCGCCCAACGCCCCATCCCGGCTTGCCTCGACCAGCCGACGCGCGATCTCCAACTCCCGCCCAGCCTCCTCCAGCTCCCCCATGCCGATCCGGGCCAACACGATCTCCAGCCTCGCCCGCCCCTCCCCGATCCGATCCCCAAGCGCCTCGTACAACCCCACCGCCTGCCCGAAAGCCTGAAGCGCGGACGCCGGACGGTACAAACGGTGCAAATGGATGCGTCCGAGCCTGGAATGATGTTCGGCCATGGCCGCCCGATCCCGACGCTTGCCATCCAGCTCCAACGCCAGCTCGAAACGGTGCAGAGCCTCGCCCGCCAGACCGCGATTCTCTGCCACCACCCCGCGCGCCACCTCGCCGGAGGCCAGGGCGCCCGGTCGCACACCCTCCCCGTGTTGCTCCCAAAGACGCATCGCCTCGTCCAGATGGGGCATCGCCGCCTCGTACCGCTCCTGCCGCGCCAGCAACACCCCGAGAACATGATGGGCATGGGCCAGGGGATCCCCGCGGGTTCCCGCCGCCTTCAAACGCTCCAGCCACCACCCCTGCACCTCAGCCGCGCGCCCATCCTCCCCCAACCCGGACCAAAGCGCCACCGCCCGGCCCGTCAACATCCCGATCTCTCCCTCCCGTCCGGCCCGTCTGGCCAAGGCCAGGGCGTTCTCGACGCGCCCGACCGCCGCCTCCGGTTTTCCCTCTTCCCGCAAACGTCCCGACTCGGCCACCTCGGCCTCGAACCGCTCCCGAGCCCCCTCCCCATCCCAACCGGCGTGGCCGGAAAACCGAAACGGATTGGCCCGTTTCTCCCCGCTCCCCTTCCAGGCCGTCTCCAGGGCCAACAGGGCCGGCATGCGCGCCAGATGAACCAGATAATCCCGCCACACCCGCTCCACCAGCTCCGGCTTCTCCCCCGCATCCACCAGAATCCCATGGGCAAAGCCGGCGCGCCGCAGGGCTGCCTCGAGCAACACCCTCTCGCTCCCATCCGCCAACGACGAACCGGTCACCAGCAACGCCCCATGCCCCTCGGCAAGCCGGAGATCGGCAAGGGAGAGCCGGATCCGATCCCCATCCTTCCCCGGCACCGGCAGGGCCAGGGAGGTGACCGGCAGCAGGCTCATGAAAACGTTGGATTGAATCAACACGTTCGACGGCTCCGGCTCCGCGCCGTGCACCAGGGGCGCCACCCGCCGGGGCGGCACATCCGGAGAGGGGTCGAACGCCATCCCCAGGGGGCCACTCGTGGCCAGCCGTCCGCTCCACACCCCACGCCGGGGATCGCCAACGACAAGATCCTCCAACCCGCTCACCCGCGCCATGGGAACCGTGGCCACGAGCCGGGCGATCTCCCCGCCCCCGATCCCCTCGGGCAGGGCCGCATGCAGCCACTCGGCCCCCGCGATCAGGGACCGCGACAACTCCCCGTCCCGTATCCGACCGTCCGCCTCCACCCGTGCATGACGGATCTTTCCCGGACCGGTGACCGTAAACAGGTGTCCCCCCGCCACGCCGGGCAGATACCGCACATACGGACGCCGCTCCGAGGTTTCGGCATACGCCGCGCGCGCCGGCTCGCGGGGCGACAACCAGCCGGTGGCCTCGGGATGGCGCTCGCGCAGCCCGGCGATCGCCTCTCGCCACCCCTTCCAGGCCGCCTCGCTGGCGGCGCGCTTGCGTCCCAACGACACCGCCTCCAGGCCGCGCAACAGCTCCTCGATCGCCCCCCGCTCCCGCTCCAGACCGTTGAGAAAAAACGCCCGCCCCAACCGATCGTTGAGCAGCAGCGCCAATCGCATCCGCTCCAGCCGCTCCCCTTCGGCCAGGGCCGCCTCCAGATGCCCCTCCCCCACCCGTCGCTCGATCCTCAGGGCGATCAACCGCTCATAAAACGGCGCCAGGATCCGCCCCGCCCCGCGCGGATGAAGCGGAGCCGGCCAGTCCAGGGCCCCCGCGAACGCCGCATCCAGCCGGGCGTTCCGGACCTCGGAATCCGCACTCCCCTCGGCCTCCAGCAGCGCCACGATCCACCCCCCCTCGGCCAGACCCGCCGTGGACAAGGTATCGATCTCGCCTCGCAGCCTCGCCGCAGCCTCCTCCTTGCCCGCCTCTTGGGCGATCACCAGCCGATTCAACTGGATGCGCAGCCGATGACTCCACAACTCCCGCGCCCCGAACCCCTTGTCGGCATGCAACAGCGCCTCGGCGCGACGGTAGAAGCCGTCGCAGCGCCCGCGCGCCGTCAGCCAGCCATGCCAGCGCGCCATCCGTCCGGCCTCGCTCCCCCCTTTCGGGAGCACCATTCCATCCAGCGGCTGGGCAAGCAGAAACGCCACGTTGGCCAGCGTGAAAAAAGCCAGCTTGGGTTGGGTTCGTTCCCACTCCGGGGCCGCCAGCCGGTCGGCGAGCAGCATCCCCCACCCCGGATCATGCGCCTCCCCGGCCAGGATCCGCTCCACCGCGATCTTGGAAAGATTATAAAGGTTGGCCCGTGAGCCGGCCTGGAGATGCAGCGCCTCGGTGAGGGTCAAGGATTCCAGAGTCCGCTCCCAGGCGGATTGAAACTGCTTCAACCGATGGTGAAGCTGGCCAAGCCGGTTGAGCACCACCGCCAGCTCGGCCTTCTGGGTTCCCCCCTCGAGCACCCCGCCCGAGGCCAACAGCGACCGTTTGCGCTCCAGATCCGCCAGAGCCTGTTCGGGCGCGTCCAGGGCCTGATGCAGGGTGGCCACCAGACCGAACAACAGCTTCTCCTCTCCGTTCTGATCGAATCCCAACGCCGCCTGGGAACCGTTCTCCCCCAAAGCCAGTTGCAGGCTGAACCACCCCTTTTCCGGCGGACGATCCTCCTTGCCATGTTTTTTCAACAACTCCAGACTCTGGAGATAGCCGGCCAAAGCGGCGCGCACCGCCTCGCGATCCACCGGAGCCTCCTCCGGGGTGGAGGCGGGCCGGGTGGCCTGATGGAGGTTGAAGGCGATGTTGCGTTGCAACAGGGCCAGATTGCCGGTGCGGTTCCCGGCCAGATTCATCTCGAGCGCCTTGGCGAATCCCAGGGCCGCGCGTGCATGCTCTCCCAGGGTCTGCTGGACCAGGGCCAACCGTTCGGTCAACTCCACGCGCAGCAGCGTCCGATCCGCCGGAAGCAGATCCAGGGCCAGTCGGTAGTATTGCGCCGCCTCCTGGGAGCGATCGGTCTTGAAGGCGCTCTCCCCCATCTTGCGATACAACAGTGCATGGGACACCGGGTCGGCCAGGGGACGCTTGCGTTGCGTCCAGCGCTGCCAATGGCGGAACGCCTCGCCGTGGTTGCGCATGGCGTGGTGAACATGGCCGAGATTCAACAGCAGATCCGCCTCATCCTGGGGTGCGGTGGCCGCGTCGGTCAGACGCAACGCGGCGGTATACCCTCGCAGCGCCTTTTCCAGATGGCCGCGCTCCCCCTTGCCGGACCGCTCGAACTGCTCATGCACCCAGGCCAGGGTCTGGTGATGGGCAGCCACGTCCGGCGCCTCGTCCACCACCGCTTCGAGCATGCCGATCAGCCGTTCGTGATCGAGCGGCTCCACATGGGTCAGGGCCAGGGCCAGGGCGTAACGGCGCGTCGTTGACTTGGGATCCTCCTTGAGCCACGATTCGTAATGGGCCACCACCGACGCGGCGCCCTGCATGCGCACCCGCAGGGCGATATGGACGCGATGGGCCTCCACCGACTCCGGATGGTCCACCAGCAGGGCGGTCAGCCTTTTGAGCGCCACCTTCGGATCCCCCAGTTCGGCCAGTTTGCGCGCCGCGCGCACCCGCTGGCGGATCTCCAGGGCAGCGGCGCGCCCGCCCTCCGCCTCGGAGATCCCCTGCACGCCGCGCCATTCGGCATAGGCCGCGGCAGCCCGATCGTAATCCTCCAGACGGATGAGCCGTTCCGCCTTCCAGCCGATGGCGCGGATCCGCTCCCGGAGGGTGAGCGCGTCGCACTTCGACAGCGCCTCGAGGGCGGCCACGCAGCGCTCCTCGTCGCCGTTCTCCTGGTGCAGGGTGGCGATGCGGGTCCAGGCCACCACGGCCAGCCGTCCGATGCCGGGATGCGCCTGCATCAGCGCTTGCAGCGACTCGATCTGACGGGGGAACTTCTCCCCCTCTTCGGCGAGCGCCACCAGGCGCGCCACGGCCCGCTCCCCCCAGCGGTGCTTTTCGCCCACCAGCCCGATCACCTGCAAAAGAATCTGCTTGCGTCCCGGCCCATCCCCCACCCGCTCCAGCACCCGAATCCGCGCCAACAGCACCCGCACGCGGGCATCCCGATCCTGGAGGCTCTCCAGACCGTTCAGCCGCGCCAGCGCCATGGCCGTGTCCCCACCCAGCAGCAGCAGACGACTGGCGGCGATGCGCGCTTCCACCCGCACCGCTTCGCTTTTGGGATGACCCCGCGCGATCCCCTCGATGGCCTCGAGCCCCTGGACCAGACGCGCCCGCGCCTCATCCGCCCCCAGTCGGGGAAAGTCGCTCGACATCGGCACCACCACCCCCTGGATCGCCGCGCGCGCCCCGGACTCCCCGCCGGCCCTTCGATACCGCTCCACCACCGCCAGGGCCCGATCCAGGGCCTCGGTTTCGAGCAGCAGGTCGAGATACTCCCAGTCGAACCCGAACCGTTCCGCCTCCGGGACGCGTTCGGGATTGAGAAACAGGTTCTCCAGAATCCGCATCCCCTCCCCGCTCTTGCCGGCGGCCAACAGCGCGAATCCCTTCTCCCGCGCGCGGTTGGGATCGGTGTAATCGGCCAGCAGGGTCGGGATCTCCAGTCGATGGATCTCCCCGTCGCGGGCGTCGCCGAACCAGATCGCCTCACCGACCACGGCGGGATGGCGCGGGGAGTCCCCGTCCGGGGTCAGCCGATACAAGGCCGAAAGCCCCTGCTCCGGGGTGAACCGGGCCATCCACACCGCCGAGCGGCTGTCATCCTCCGGGGAAACGCGGGTGAAGATCAACCGGTCCGGAGCAAGAAAACGGGGCTCCAGATCCCACTCCGGCCCCAGGGTGAGGTTCTTGAGGCTGGTTTGGTCCGCGCCGTCCCCTCCCGCGCGCAGGGCGATCAGCCGCCCCTCCCGCGAGCAGACCAGCCACGCCCCCACGGTTGGGGTGCAGGTGGAGGCCCCCTCCACCTGCACGGTGGCCCCGGACTCCCCGAGCATCCGCCGCAGCACCGCCACCGGCCTCCCCGGCGCGGCCTGACGGGTGAAGAGAAATCCCTTCCCATCCGGCAACCACAACGGACTCTGTTCGCCGAAGGCGCGATCGGTCAACCGCTCCCTGGACCTGGTTTTCAGATCCATCAGCACGATGTCGCCGCGCGGATCCTGTTCGTGGGAGACATACAGCAACCGCGCGCCGGTCGGATCGAGGCTCGGTTGTTCGTCGGCGCCGGGGTGGTCGGTGAGTTGTCGGGCGAGGGCGGTGTTGCCGGGGGTCTGTTCCTGAATCCAGATGTCGCGATTGCCGGAACGGTTGGAAACATAGGCCAGCCAGCGCCCGTCCGCGCTGACCGTGGGGGAGAAGTCGAAATCCGGATGGATCACCACCGGTTCGGCCTGGACAAGGCCGGAAAGCATTGAAATCAACAACAACAACCCGATCAGGAGGCGCGACATGGGGTGGCGGTCCTGTTCTCCGGGAGCCATGAGAAGCGCTCGGGTCACCGCCCTGGACGCGGCAGGGTGACGATCACGCTGGTCTGACCCGGCTGGCTGGCGTCCAGCTCCATCCGGCCACCCTGGGTCTTGATGGCCAGCCAGGCCGAATAGGTCCCCAGCCCGGATCCGTGCTCCTTGCCATGGGTGACGTACTTGTCGAAGAACCGTTCGCGAATCGCCTCCGGCACCTCGCCGGAGTTGGTGATGCGCGCGGCGCCCATCTCGCCGTCCGGGGCCAGGTGGATGTGGATCTCGCTGTTGAAGTTCGAGGCCTCGATGGCGTTGAGCAGCACGTTGTAAAAAACCGAATAGCAGAGCATCCGCTCGCCCCGCACCTGAAACGGACCGGCGGCATGGTCGCTTCCCTCCAGCGTGATCACGATCTTGAGACGCTTGGTCTGGATGAGCTTCTCCAGTCCGCCGGTGACGTGCTTGAAGATCTCGACCAGATCGCAATCCTCGGACCTGAGCTGGTAGGTGTTGTTCTCCATCTTGTAGAGATCCAGCGACCGGTTGATCATGTCGAGCATGATGTAACCGCTGCGTTCGATCAATTTGAGCAGGTTGCGCTGATTCTCCGTGTAGTTGTGATCCAGGAGCATGATCTCGGGCAGACCCAGGATCCCGGAGAGCGGACCCTTGAGATCGTGGCGCGACACCCGTTCCATATCCTCGCGGACCTTCAACGCCAGGCGCAGCTCCTCGTTCTTGCGGCGCAGATCCTCCTTGGCCCGCTGATGGGAGATGGTGTTGCGACAGCGGGCCAGCACCACCGAGGCGCTGCTGGGTTTGCGGATGAAATCCACCGCGCCAAGCCGCAAACCGACCGTCTCGTCGTCCTGGGTATCCTTGCAGGTCAGAAAGATCACCGGCGTTTCGGCGGTGCGGGGATCCTCCTTCAACCGCCGGCACACCTCGTAGCCGTCCATGCCGGGCATCAGGATGTCCAACAGGATCAGATCCACCCCGCCCTCGGCGGCAATGGGCAGCACCAGTTCGCCGCGAATCGCCACCTTGACGAAAAAGTGTTGATCCAGCGCCGCCTTGATCACCTTGATCTGATCCGGTTGGTCATCGACCAGCAGAATCGTCCCCTCCTTGACCGTACCGCCGTTCACCGTGTTCATGTCCCGCACTCCTCGTCCGGTCGCAAGGGGATCCCGGCCTCCTCGGCCCACGCCCACAGGTGGCGCAGACAGGCCTGGAAATCATAACCATCCAACAACGTTTTCAACACCCGCAGGCTCTCCCGGTCCGCGTCGGTGCCCACCAGGGAGCGCATCGCCTCGATCACCTTCTCGGCATCCGAATCGAAATGGCGAAACATCCGCTCCGCCTTGGCGAACAAAGGCGCCAACCCCTCCCTGTCGCTCCCGCCATCCCGCTCGCCGCGCTCCTCCCCTTGGACAGGAGGTTCGGGGAAAGCGTTCCGGATCGTCTGTAATACCTTTTCCAGTTCGACCCCGGCCCGCTCCAACAGCGCCGAAACCCCCTCCGAACCGATCTCCCCCCCTTCGCGGGCGGCATGCTCGATGGCCTGGGCGCTTCCGCTCAACCCGGCGGCACCGATGGTGGCCGCGATCCCTTTCAGGGTATGGGCGGTCCGTTCCAGCTCCGACCACGCCCCGGCATCGGCCTGCCGCGCCATCACCCGGCACGCCTCCCCCTGATTGTGGACAAACCGGCCCAGAATGTCCAAATAAAGCCCGGCGTTTCCCCCCATGATCCGCAAGGCGGAAGCGGTGTCAAGTCCCGGCAGCTCCGGCAGCGGCGTCATGTCCGGCCCGACCGTCGCCGGCACCACCACCGGCTCCTCCACCAGCCGCGAGGTGTCCGGGCGGATCCACTTGGCCAGCACCGCGTAGAGGATCTCCGGATCGATCGGCTTGGCGATGTGGTCGTTCATCCCCGCCGCCAGACAGGCCTCCTGATCCTGCACCATGGCATTGGCGGTCATGGCGATGATCGGCATGCGCGCCGCCCACGACCCTTCGCGCCGGATGGCGCGGGTGGCGTCGAGTCCATCCATCTCCGGCATTTGCAGATCCATCAGAATGCCGTCGAAGTGGTCCCGTGTCGCCCGTTCCACCGCCAGACGACCGTTCTCCACCACGGTCACCGCCACCCCGACCCGGGCCAGAAGCTCGCGGGCCACCTGTTGGTTGAGTTCGTTGTCCTCGGCCAGCAGCAGATGGGCCCCGGCGATCTGACGCACCACGGCGTTGTCGCCCAGCCGCAAGCGGTGCCGCGACTTCTCGGTGGGTCGGTCGAAACCCCGCATCACCGCCTCGAACAGATTGCCGCGCGTCACCGGTTTTTCCAGGATGCCATCCAGTCCGTCGCTCTCCCCGAGACGCGACTCGAGCACCTCGAACCCCTGCTCGGCCACCACCAGCACCACCGGAACGGACCCCTCGGGCGCCTGGTTCTTGATGGCCCAGGCCAGTTCCACGCCATCGCCATCCGGGAGCAGCCGGTCCACCAGCACCAGCGCGAAGGGTTCACCCTCCTGCCGGGCCCAGCTCAAGGCCTCCATGGCCATCGCGCCATCGCGCCCCTCGGAGACCGTGAAACCGAACGATTCCAGACCACCGGCCAATACCGACCGGGTGGCATCATGATCCTCCACCACCAGAACCGCCAGTCCGGCCAGATCGCCGATCTGGGCCCGATAATCTTCCGTGACCCGGCTGGCCCGCTTGAAGCGTGCCGTGAAGGTGAAGCAACTCCCCTCACCCGGAACGCTCTTCACCTCGATCGCGCCGCCCATCATCTCCACCAGCCGCCTGGAGATCGCCAATCCCAACCCGGTGCCGCCATGTTTGCGGGTGGTGGAGCTGTCCGCCTGGCTGAACTCCTGGAAAAGTCGGCTCACCTGCTCGCCGGTCAGGCCGATGCCGGTATCGCGCACGGAGAACTGCATCAACCAGTCGCTCTCCCCTTCCACCAGCACCCGCGTGGCGATCACCACCTCCCCGCGTTCGGTGAACTTCACCGCGTTGTTGGCCAGATTGGTCAACACCTGACCCAACCGGAACGGATCTCCCACCAGATGGCTCGGCGCCTTCGGATCGGCATCCAGCAAAAGCTCCAGATCCTGCTCCAGGGCCTTCACCCCGATCACCGCCAGCACGCCATCCAGAACCTCCTCGAGTTCGAACTCCACCGACTCCATTTCGACGCGGCCCGCCTCGATCTTGGAGAAATCCAGGATGTCGTTGATCAACCGCAACAGCGAGTTGGCCGCGCTGTGCACCTTGAACAGGTAATCCCGCTGCTTGTCGGTCAGCCCGGTCTGCAAACAGAGGTGGCTCAGACCGATGATGGCATTCATCGGCGTGCGGATCTCATGGCTCATGTTGGCCAGAAAGGCGCTCTTGGCCTGGGTAGCCAGCTCGGCGCTCCGTCTGGCCTTGCTCAGCTCCTCCTCCTGCTGACAGCGGATGATCAGACCCGCCAGGGTGTTGACCACCGGTTTGAGCAGATTGGTGTTCTCCTCGGTGAAGAGGTAGCCGGCATCCATCTTCAGATTCAGCACCCCGATCAGCCGTTCGCCGCCGATGATCGGAAAGCAGTGATCCCCGTGATCGCTCATGCCGTAGTAGGTGATTTCGTGCCGGGCGTCCAGACGCGTGGCATGCACCGTTTGCCGCGACCGGGCCGCCCGTCCGCACAGACAGTACCCATCCGGCACGCGCGCGCACCGTTCCAGAAGCGGCTCGGGCAGTCCGCGCTGCGCCGCCAGATGCAGCTCATGCCGCTCCTCGTCCCACAGAAAGATCGCCCCGGCCTCGATCGGACTGTCCAGCCAGGGAATCGAGGTGATCAGCAACACCGCCTGATCGAGCTGCTCGCGCAACGACAACGCCTCCAACGAGTCGAACAGCAGCCGGTTGATCACCGCGCGCACCTGTCCCTGTTGTTCCAGGTACTCGTTCTGACGGGTCAGCCTGCTGGACTGATCCAGCATTTTCTTGAGCAGGGTGTATTGTTTGCGGTTGGTATCCTTGAGGGAGTCCCGCTCCCGCGACCAGGCTTGCTGGCGCTCTTCCTCGTCCCGTTCGCGCTTGCGGCGCGTCCGGTCGAAGTGGTGCAGCGCCCCGGCGCCCGCCAGCAGCACGAACAGATGGAGCACCCAGGATTCGGTGCGCAGGGTGGCGACATCGACGCTCCGGGTGCCGATGGGGCCCTCGCCGGCGTGACGCCCATGGCTCCCGTCGTCGGCCAGATCCAGGACGCGCAGATTCCACGCCAGCGAGGCGGCCACCGCCAGCAGCCACAACAGGCCGGGCAGATACGCGCGCGAACGTGCAAACGAAACGATGCGATCCAGAAACGATTGACTCATGACCACGCCATGGGAATGATAAGGATCACCCTTGCCAAAGAGGCATCATTCAAGGGATCGTCTATCATACGTGAGATCCGAAGCGATTGCATGCATTTCTCTTGATGCGGCGCCGGCCATTTTTTCGTCAACCTGTTCACGTCATCGATCCAGGAGCCACCCATGCACTTGGCCAACCGCCTGATCCTGGTCACCCGCCCCCAACCCGGCGCCGCGGAGACCGCCCGGCAGATCGAACGGTGGCACGGTCAGGCCCTTCTGGCCCCGCTCACCGCCATCCAGCCGGTCGGGGATCCCGCCCCGCTGCGCGACGCCCTGAGCCGGCTGCACACCTACGATGCCCTGCTCGTCACCAGCGCCAACGGCGCCCGCGCCTTGAGCGCCGCGCTCCCGGACGGCATCATTCCGCCCCCGCTCTTTGCCGTGGGGCAGAAAAGCGCCAACGTGCTGCACGAGCGGGGCTGGATGGTGAATGTGCCGGACCAGGCCGAAGGGGGAGGGAAACTGGGGGAAACACTGCTGGAACGACTGCCCGACGCGCGACGCCTGCTTTTCCTGCGCGCCGAGGAGGGACGGGAGGAGTTGATCAACCTGTTGACCGCCCAGGGCAGAACGGTCGATACCGTCGCGGTCTATCGGAGCGTGGCCGCGGAACGCCTGCCCGACGCGGTGCTGGAGCGGCTCCCGGAGGTGGCGGCCATGTTGGTGTTCAGCCCGCGCGGGGCCGGGATCCTGCTCGATCTCTTGCCCGACGGCCCGCCGCCCGGCTGCGTGCTGGCGGCCTTGAGCCCCCTGACCGCCGAGGTTCTCACCCGGCGCGGAGCCGGAGTCGCCGTCGTTCCACCCCTGCCCACCGGCGAGGCCCTGTTGCGCGCCCTGAACGACTACTGGAGCAGCAGGGCAATTGCATTTCAAAATTGAGCGAGCAGGGTTGCAAGAAAATCGTTATT